>NZ_CP012184.1:0-227500 GCF_001420995.1 Pseudonocardia sp. EC080619-01
GGTGGCGGCCGGGGTCCGCAGGGTGACCTCGATGACGGGCAGCCCGCCGTCGACCAGCGCGCGGGCCAGCGGGACGGCGGCGCCGGCGTCGTCGAGCACGACGACGGGGACGACGGGGGCCAGCTCCAGCAGCTTCTCGCTCACGGTGTGTTCCTCACGGTGTGGTCGGTTCCTACAGGGCGACGGTCGCACCCTCGTCGGCCGGCCCGACGACGGCCCGGAACGCGGCGAACAGCTCCCGGCCGGTCCCGAACGTCGGCCCGGACGGCTCGTCACGCCGCGCGGGCTCGCGGGCGTCGAACTCGTCGGCGTCGACCAGCAGCGACAGGGTGCCGACCAGGGTGTCGAGCCGGATCGGGTCGCCGTCGCGCACCTTCTGCAGCGGCCCGCCGCGGGCGGCCTCGGGGGTGACGTGCAGCGCCGCGGGGACCTTGCCCGACGCACCGGACATCCGCCCGTCGGTCACGACGGCGACCCGCTGCCCGCGGTCCTGCAGCACCCCGAGCGCCGGGGTGAGCTTGTGCAGCTCGGGCATGCCGTTGGACCGCGGCCCCTGGTAGCGGACGACGGCGACGAAGTCCCGCCCGTCGAGCTCACCCGCGTGGTAGGCGGCCAGCAGCTCGTCCTGGTCCTCGACGACGACGGCGGGCGCCTCGACGACGCGGTGGTCCGGCTCCACGGCGGAGGTCTTGACCACCGACCGGCCGAGGTTGCCGTGCAGCACGCGCAGGCCGCCGTCCGGGGCGAAGGGGTCCGCGACGCCCCGCAGGACGGACTTGTCCGGGCTCTCCTCCGGACCCTCGCGCCAGACCAGCCCGCCGTCGGCGAGGAACGGCTCGCGGGTGTAGCGGGACAGGCCCGGCCCGTCGACGGTGGCGACGTCGTCGTGCAGCAGCCCCGCCCGGACGAGCTCACGGACCAGCAGCTGGACGCCGCCCGCGGCCCGGAAGTGGTTCACGTCGGCCTCGCCGTTCGGGTAGATCCGGGCGAGGAGCGGCACCACGGACGAGAGGTCGGAGAAGTCGTCCCAGGTGATCTGCACGCCCGCGGCGGCGGCCATCGCGACCAGGTGCATCGTGTGGTTGGTGGAGCCGCCGGTCGCCAGCAGCGCCACGATCCCGTTGACGACGGCCTTCTCGTCGACGATCTCGCCCATGGCGAGGGACCGGTCCCCGGCCGCCGCGAGTGCCCGGCGGGCGGTCTCGGCGGTCAGCGCGTCGCGCAGCGGGGTGCCCGGGTTGACGAACGTCGAGCCCGGCAGGTGCAGCCCCATGATCTCCATGAGCAGCTGGTTGGAGTTCGCGGTGCCGAAGAACGTGCAGGTCCCCGGCCCGTGGTAGCTCTGCGACTCGGCCTCGAGCAGCTCGGCGCGGTCGATCTCGCCGGCGGCGAACGCCTGCCGCACGCGGGCCTTCTCCTTGTTCGGCAGGCCCGACGGCATCGGGCCGGCCGGGGCGAGCAGCACCGGGAGGTGGCCGAACGACAGCGCCCCCATCACGAGCCCGGGGACGATCTTGTCGCAGACGCCGAGCAGCACCGCGGCGTCGAACATGTCGTGCGAGAGCGCGACCGCGGTGGACATCGCGATCACGTCGCGGGAGAACAGCGACAGCTCCATGCCGGCGCGGCCCTGGGTGATGCCGTCGCACATCGCCGGCACACCGCCGGCGACCTGGGCGACGCCGCCGGCGTCGCGGGCGGCCTCCTTGATCAGGGCCGGGTAGGTCTCGAACGGCTGGTGCGCCGAGAGCATGTCGTTGTAGGCGGTGACGATCGCGAGGTTGCGGGCGGGCGTCGCGGTGAGCGTCAGCTTGTCCGGGCCGCAGGCGGCGGCGCCGTGGGCGAGGTTCGCGCAGCCCAGGCCCTCGCGGGTGGGGCCGGCGGCGGGCCCGGCGGCCGAGCGGATGCGCTCCAGATAGGCGGCCCGGGTGGTGGCGGAACGGGCGGTCACCCGCCGGGTGACCTCGTCGAGGACGGGGTGGGTCTCCGGGGTGCGGTTCTCGGAGGGAGGGGTCACGGCGCGTCGATCTCCTGTGGTGGGCGGATGGCGGGCCGAACGTGTGCGGCACCACGGGCGCCACGCTTAAGAACTCTAGCGATCCACTTACGTACTTACAAGACAATAGTGTGACCGGATCAGCGTCTTGCCAGCTCAAAGCCCTGTGGTTCACTGGACGAATGCGAGGACGCACCCCGACCAGCGCGCCCGCGACCGCGGGCGAGATCTTCCGGCTGGTCCGGGACGGCGTGGCGGCCACCCGGACCGAGATCGGTCGCGAGACCGGCCTGTCCCGGACCGCCGTGGCCGCACGCGTGGACCGGCTGCTCTCCGACGGCCTCGTGACCGAGGTCGTCGGCGCCGCCGCCACCGGCGGCCGCCCGGCCGCGCGCCTGGAGTTCAACGCCGCGGGCGGCACGGTGCTCGCGCTGTCCGTCGGCGTCAGCCGCTCCAAGGCCGCCGTGTGCGACCTGGCCGGCACCATCCTGGCCGAGGGCGTGATCGACCAGCCGGCCGCCGTCGGACCCGAGAGGCTGCTCGGCGACGCGGTGACGGTGATGGAGAAGCTGCTGCTCGACGCGGGTGTCGAGGACACCGGCATCCGCGGCATCGGGCTGTCGATCCCGGGCGCGGTGGACCGGGTACGGGGCTGGTCGGTGGGCGTGCCGTCGCTGCCCGGCTGGGAGCACGTGCCGCTCGCACCGCTGCTCACCGAGCGCTTCCCGGCACCGGTGCGGGTGGACAACGACGTGAACGCCATGGCCCTGGCCGAGCACGACGCGCACCCCGACGTCGACGACCTGCTGATGGTCAAGATCGGGTCCGGGGTCGGGGCCGGGCTGGTGTCCGGCGGGTTCCTGCAGCGCGGTGCGTGGGGTGCCGCGGGCGAGATCGGGCACACCCCGGTCCAGGACGGGCCGGGGATCGGCTGTGGCTGCGGCAACGTCGACTGCCTGGAGGTGCTCGCCTCCGGCCGGGCGCTCGTGCGGGACCTGTCCGACGGGCGGCCCGAGGGCGAGGTCACCTCGATCGCCGACGTCGTCGAGCTGGTGAAGCGGGGCGACCCGGACGCCGTGCGGCTGGTCCGGATCGCCGGGCGCCGGCTCGGCGAGGTGCTGGCCGCGGCGGTCAACCTGGTCAACCCGGCGCTCGTCGCGATCGGCGGCGACCTGGTGGGCGCGTTCGACCCACTGGTCGCCGGCGTCCGCGAGGCGATCTACCGCCGGTCGATGGCGACGGCGACGCAGAACCTGCGGATCGAGCCCGGGCTGCTCGCCGGGCGCAGCGGCGTCACGGGCTGCGCCATCCTCGTGCTCGACGACGTGCTCTCGGCCGGTTCGGTCGACGCGACCCTCTCGGCCTGAGCCCCGCCCCCTCAGGGCGCGGGCGGTGTCCGCACCAGGTCGAACCGCATCGGGCGCGCCACCTCGAAACCCATCGCACGGTAGAGCCGGATCGCCCCCTCGTTGGACGCCGAGGCGTGCAGCACCGGCCGCTCGCCGCGGGCGACGATCCCGGCCGCGACCGCGTCCACCAGGCGCCGGGCCAGCCCGCGCCCGCGGTGCTCCGGGTCGGTGCACACCGCGCTGATCTCGGTCGCGCCGCCGGGACCGGCGGGGCCGATACGCATCCGCTCACCGGCCATCGCGACCAGCCGCCCGCCGTCGCGGATCCCGAGGTAGGTGCCCAGCTCGGCGGTGCGCGCCAGCCACGGTCCGGGCCGGGTGCGGGCGGTCAGCGCCGCCATCTCGGCGCGGTCACCCGGGCCGAGCTCGACCGCCTCGCCGTCCGGCTCGCCGGGGACGGCGGCGCCGTCCATCTGGACCCCCGGGAACGCCACCGACAGCGCCCAGCCCGCGGGGAGCGCCGGCGGGCCGTCCCCGGCCCGGACGACGACGACCTCCTGCCCCGGCCCGCACAGCGCGGCGAGGTCCGCCCAGTCCGCGCCGGACGGGTCCAGCGGCAGCCCGCCGAACGGCGAGACGTCCGGGTCGAAGCGGGCCGCACCGCCGCGCACCGTCCCGAACCGGCGGAGCCGCCCCCCGAGGGCGCCGGGGACCGGGTTGAGCAGCACTTCCGGCAGGGTCGCGCTGCCGGGGCCGGATGCGGTCGCGGGACCGGGCACGGTCCGATCGTGCCTCCGCGGCCGCCGGCACGCGTCAGGGGGTCCGCTACGGTTCCCGCGTGAGTTGCACGTCGGAGAAGACACGGCGGGACGGCCGGGCGGACCTCGACGCGAGCCTCCGGGCCGTCGCCGGCACCGGGAGCACCGCATGACCGCCGCCGACGCCTTCGCCGCCGACCGGGGCACCGCCCCGTCCGGGGTCTGGTTCGCGCCGGGCCGCGTCAACCTGATCGGCGAGCACACCGACTACAACGACGGCTTCGTCCTGCCCTTCGCCCTGCCGCACCGGGCGGTCGTCGCGGCCGGCCCGGCGGGCGGGCGCAGCCGGGTCCGGTCGGCGCAGGAGCCGTCCGGCGCCGTCGAGTTCGACGCGTCGACCGTGGCGCCCGGCGACGTCGAGGGCTGGGCCGCCTACGTCGCCGGGACCTGCTGGGCGTTCCGCGAGGCCGGCCACCCGGTCGCCGACCTGGAGATCGAACTGGACTCGGACGTCCCGGTCGGGGCCGGGCTGTCGTCGTCGGCGGCGGTGGAGTGCGCGGTCGGGGTCGCGCTGGCCGGGCTCGCCGGGGTGGAGATCGGTCCGACCGAGCTGGCCCGCATCGCCCGGCGCGCGGAGAACGAGTTCGTCGGTGCCCCCACCGGTGGGATGGACCAGATGGCGTCGATGCACGGCCGGGCCGGCCGGCTGGTCTTCCTCGACACCCGCGACGACACGGTCGAGCTGGTGCCGTTCGAGCTCGGCCCGCACGGGCTGGAGCTGCTGGTGATCGACACCCGGGCCCCGCACGCGCACGCCGGCGGCGAGTACGGGCAGCGGCGCGCGGACTGCGAGGAGGCCGCCGCCGCACTGGGCGTGGGTGCGCTGCGCGACGCGACCGCCGACGCCGTCGAGCGGCTGACCGACGACCGGGTCCGCCGCCGGGCGCGGCACGTCGTCACCGAGAACGACCGGGTCCGCGCGGTGGTGGAGCTCCTCGGCTCCGGCGCCGACCCGCGGGAGATCGGCCCGCTGCTCGACGCCTCGCACACCTCGATGCGCGACGACTTCGAGATCACCGTCCCGCACGTCGACGTCGCCGTGGAGGCGGCCAGGGCCGGTGGCGCGGCCGGCGCGCGGATGACCGGCGGTGGGTTCGGTGGGTGCGTGATCGCGCTCGTCCCGGCGGAGGCGGCCGCGGCCGTCACCGGCTCGGTGGAGCGGGCCTACGCCGAGCGCGGCTGGACGGCGCCGGTGGTGTTCCCCGGGACGCCGAGCGAGGGCG
The DNA here is from genome assembly GCF_001420995.1 of Pseudonocardia sp. EC080619-01. Classification (NCBI taxonomy): domain Bacteria; kingdom Bacillati; phylum Actinomycetota; class Actinomycetes; order Pseudonocardiales; family Pseudonocardiaceae; genus Pseudonocardia; species Pseudonocardia sp. EC080619-01. The sequence goes on from NZ_CP012184.1 coordinate 5,387, forward strand.
CGGGCCGCCTCTCCTGATCCCGGGACCCCCGCGCTCCGGCCCGGATACCGGGCCATCGGGCACGCCGGGACCACTTCGGCTTTCGAGAGACCGATCAGAGTCGGTACAGTACTGAATCGGCCCGTCGCCCACGGGCCGAAGGCACTCAGAACTCGTTCGACCGAGGAGACGGCTCGTGCCGCACCCCCTGCCCGTCATGGACCCCGCCGACGTCCTCGTCTTCGGCGGCACCGGCGACCTCGCCATGCGCAAGCTGCTGCCGGCCCTCTACCTGCGCGACCGCGACGGCCAGCTCGCGGGCGACACCCGGATCGTCGCGGTGTCCCGCTCCGGCCTCGACGACGCCGACTACCGCGACAAGGTCGACTCCGAGCTGCGCCGCACCGCGCCCCGCTGGGCCGGGCCGGACGCCTGCTCCGACGACGCCCTGCACGACCGGTTCCTCCAGCGGCTGCACCACGTGACCCTCGACGTCGCCGACGACGACTGGTCCCACCTCACCGACCTCGTCGGCCCGGCCGACGACCGCATCCGGGTGCTCTACCTGGCGTCCGCGCCGCAGCTGTTCGGCCGGATCTGCGTCGGGAGCGCGCAGGCGGGCATCGTCGACGACCGCACCCGCGTCGTGCTGGAGAAGCCGCTCGGGCACGACCTCGCCTCCGCCAAGGCGATCAACGACGAGGTCGGGTCGGTCTTCGCGGAGGAGCAGATCTACCGGATCGACCACTACCTCGGTAAGGAGACCGTCCAGAACCTGCTGGTCCTGCGCTTCGGCAACTCCCTGTTCGAGCCGATGTGGAACGCCGGCCAGATCGACCACGTGCAGATCACCGTGTCGGAGTCGATCGGCGTCGGGAACCGCGCCGACTACTACGACGGCTCCGGCGCGCTGCGGGACATGGTCCAGAACCACCTGCTGCAGCTGCTCTGCCTGGTCGCGATGGAGCCGCCCGCCCGGATCGACGGCGAGGGTGTCCGCGACGAGAAGCTGAAGGTCCTGCAGTCGCTGAAGCCCCTCGACGGGCCGGACGTCGTCCGCGACACCGTCCGCGGGCAGTACGTCGAGGGCCTGGTCGAGGGGCAGGCCGTGCCGGGCTACCCGACGGAGCTCGCCGAGTCCCGCGCCGGCACCCCGCGCGAGCGGGAGCGGTCGACCACCGAGACCTTCGTCGCGCTGCGCGCCGAGGTCGGCAACTGGCGCTGGGCGGGGGTGCCGTTCTACCTGCGCACCGGCAAGCGGCTGGCCACGCACGCGTCGGAGATCGTCGTGCAGTTCAAGCCGGTCCCGCACTCGATCTTCCCCGCGTTCGGCGGGGAGATCCCGGCGAACCGCCTGGTGCTGCGGCTGCAGCCCGACGAGGGCGTCCGCCTGCACATGACCGCCAAGGAGCCCGGCCCCGGCGGGATCCGCCCGATCCCGGCGCCGCTGGACCTGTCGTTCGCCCGTACCTTCGGCGACCGGCTGCCCGACGCCTACGAGCGGCTCCTGATGGACGTGCTCCGCGGCAACCCGACGCTGTTCATGCGGCGCGACGAGATCGAGGCCGCCTGGACCTGGGCCGAGCCCATCCTGCGCACCTGGGAGAGCACCGGCCAGCAGCCGCGGCCCTATGCGGCGGGCAGCGCCGGACCGGCGTCGGCGACCGCACTGATCGAGCGCGACGGCCGGGCCTGGCACGAGGACTACTGATCCCGGCAGCGGGCGTTCGAGTAGAGGTGCGAGTCCGGGAAGTGCCGGGCCGCGAGCGCGTCACCCACGATGATCACGGCGGTGCGCTCGATCCCGGCCTCCCGGACGGCCTTGGGCATCCCGTCGAGGGTGCCCCGCAGCACGATCTCGTGCGCCCGTGACGCGTGCGCGACGACGGCGGCCGGGCAGTCGCCGCCGTACGCCGGGGCGAGCGCGTCGACGACCTCGTCGATCCGGTGCACCGCCAGGTGCAGGACGACCGTCCCGCCCGCCCGGCCGAGCCCGGCGAGGTTCTCCGCGTCGGGCATCGGCGTGGCGCGGGCCGCGATCCGGGTGAGGGTGACGGTCTGCGCGACCGTCGGGACGGTCAGCTCCCGGCCCAGCGCGGCGGCCGCCGCCGCGTAGGCGGGGACGCCGGGGCACACGTCGTACGGGACGCCCTCGGCCTCGAGCCTGCGCATCTGCTCGGCCATCGCCGAGAACACCGACGGGTCGCCGGACGCGAGCCGCGCGACGTCGAGCCCGTGCCGGTGCGCCCGGACCATCTCGTCGAGGATCTCGTCGAGGGTCATGAGCGCCGTGTCCACGGTCCGCGCGCCCGGCGGGCAGATCTCCAGCATCTCCGGCGGCACCAGGCTGCCCGCGTACAGGCAGACCGGCGACGCCGCGATGAGGTCACGGGCCCGCAGCGTCAGCAGGTCGACCGCGCCCGGCCCCGCCCCGATGAAGTGCACGGTCACGGTGCGTCCCCCTTCTCGTACGTCCAGATCGTCACCGGCATCCCCGGCCGCCAGCCGTGGAAGCCGCCGACGGGTTCGGCACGGGCCACCTGGACCCGCACCAGGTCGCCGCCGTGCTCGGCGTGCGCCGCCGCGAGCAACGCCTCGGTCGCCGTGGTGACGGCGTTCGCGACCAGCCGTCCGCCCGGCCGCAACGCACCCAGGCACGCGTCGAGCACGCCGTCGCGGGTCAGCCCGCCGCCGACGAACACGACGTCCGGTCCCGGGAGGCCCGCCAGCGCGTCCGGGGCGCTGCCGGTCACCACCCGCAGGCCCGGCACGCCGAGCGCGGCGGCGTTGGCGGCGACCCGGTCCGCCCGCTCGGGGCGGGACTCGACGGCGACCGCCCGGCAGGACGGGTGGGCCCGCATCCACTCGATCCCGATCGACCCGGACCCGGCACCGACGTCCCACAGCAGCTCACCGGGCCGCGGTGCGAGGTGCGCCAGGGTCACGGCACGCACCTCGCGCTTGGTGAGCTGGCCGTCGTGGTCGTAGAGGGCGTCGGGCAGGCCGGGGGTCTCGCCGGGCGGGCGGAGGCCGCCGTCGGGGACGCACTCGACGGCGACGACGTTGAGCGGGTCGGCCTCGCCGCGCCAGCCGGCGGCGGTGCCGGTGACGACGCGCTCGTCGCCGGCACCGAGGCGTTCCAGCACCGTCAGGCGCGACCGGCCCCAGCCGGCGCCGGTGAGCAACCCGGCGATCTCCGACGGCGATCCGGCGCCGGCCGAGAGCACGACCAGCCGGGCGCCCGGCGCGAGCGCGCGGCGCAGCGCGTCGAGCGGGCGACCGACGACCGACAGCACCCGCACGTGCTCCGACCCCCAGCCCAGCCGGGCACACGCCAGCGCCACCGACGACGGGTGGGCCAGCACCCGCAGCCGGTCCGGCCCGGCGACCCGGGCCAGGGTCGCACCGATCCCGAAGAACATCGGGTCCCCGGACGCGAGCACCGCGACCCGGCGCCCGTCGAGCTCGTCGAGGATGCCGGGCAGGGCCGGGACCAGCGGCGACGGCCAGGCCCGCCGCTCCCCCGCCACGCCGTCGTCGGCCGGGCCGGGCAGCAGGCCGAGCTGGCGCGGCCCGCCGAGCAGCACGTCGGCCTCGCGCAGCGCCTGCCGCGCGGGCTCCGGCAGACCGGCCCAGCCGTCCGCCCCGATCCCGACGACCGTCACGGCCGGGTGGTCATCCATCGGTCTTGTCCGTGACCCCGGCGCTGTCGAAGGTGGCGACGTCGGCCATGGCACGTGCCGCGCCCTGCAGGACCGGCAGCGACAGCAGCGCTCCGGTGCCCTCCCCCAGCCGCATGTCGAGCTCCAGCAGCGGCGCCAGGCCCAGCCGGTCCAGCGCGATCGCCCCGCCGGGCTCGGCGGAGCGGTGCCCCGCCAGGCAGTACCCGGCCGCGTCCGGCGCGAACGCCGCGGCGACCAGCGCGGCGGACCCGGCGATGACGCCGTCGAGCAGCACGGGGGTGCGCAGCGCGGCGGCACCGAGGACGAACCCGGCGAGCCCGGCGTGCTCGAACCCGCCGACGGCGGCGAGCACCCCGAGCGGGTCCGCCGGATCGGGCCGGTGCAGGTCCAGGGCGCGGCGGACGACGTCGGTCTTGCGGACCAGGGTCTCGTCGTCGATCCCGGTGCCCCGGCCCGTCACCTCCGCGGGATCGGCGCCGGTGAAGGCGCACACCAGCGCGGCCGCGGCGGTGGTGTTGGCGATGCCCATGTCACCGGTGAGCAGGCAGCGGTTCCCGGCGGCGACGAGGTCGCGGGCCACCTCGATCCCGTGCTCGACGGCCGCGCGCGCCTGCTCCCGGGTCATGGCGGGGCCGGTGGTCATGTCGGCGGTGCCGTGCGCGACCTTGCGGGGCAGCAGGCCGGGCACCGGCTCCAGGTCCGCGGCGACCCCGATGTCGACGACCTGCACCTCCGCCCCGAGCTGGCGGGCGAACGCGTTGACGACGGCCCCGCCGTCGAGGAAGTTCGCCACCATCTGCACGGTGACCTCCTGCGGCCACGGCGTGACGCCCTGCGCGTGCACCCCGTGGTCGGCCGCGAACACGGCGACGGCGGCGGGCGACGGCACCGGCGGCGGGCACGCTCCGGCGATCCCGGAGAGGGCGACGGCGACGTCCTCGACCCGGCCCAGCGCCCCGCGCGGCTTGGTCATCCGGTCCAGCCGGTCCTGTGCCGCGGCGCGGGCCTCCCCGTCGACCGGGCCCACGACGTCCACGGTGGACTCCAGGAGGGTGGTGGGCTCGGCGCCGGGCAGCGCCCGGGCACCCCAGGTCTCCTGGTGCACCGCCCAGTCCAGCGGGCGGCGGCGGGCCCAGCCGTGCCCCTCCAGCTCGGGGCGGTCCGGGAAGCCGTCGACGTGCCCGACGCACAGGTAGGCGACGACCTCGACGTGCGCGGGGAGGCCGAGCAGCTCGTGCAGCGCGTCGATGCCGTCGTCGCCGAAGAAGCTGACCCAGCCGACGCCGAGGCCCTCCGCACGCGCGGCCAGCCACAGGTTCTGCACGGCGAGCGCGGCCGAGTACGGCCCCATCTCCGGCCGGTCGTGCCTGCCGAGGGTGTGCCGGCCGCCGCGGGTCGGGTCGGCGGTGACGACGACGTTCAGCGGCGTCTCCCGGACCGCCTCGATCCGGATCGACCGCAGCGCCTCCGCCCGTGCCGCGGGCAGCTCGGCCGCGTACCGGTCCCGCTGCTCGGCGACGAGGGCGTACACCCGCTCACGGGTCGCCGGGTCGCGGACCAGGACGAAGTCCCAGGGCTGGGAGAACCCGACGCTCGGGGCGGCGTGCGCGGCCTCCAGCACCCGGGTGAGCACGGCGTCGTCGACCGGGTCCGGGCGGAATCCGGTGCGGACGTCCCGCCGGGAGTGCAGCACGTCGTAGAACCCCTGCACCCCTGACCTCCCGGTGATCGCGTCGCGGCAGCGAACGAGACGACCACACGTCTGTGCGGGCGGTCAACCGACGCCCCGCGGCCGGTCGGGCACCTCACACGGCGACGGGACCGCAGCGCGATACTGGGCCGCGTGAACTGCCCCTGCGGCACCGGCCGCCCCACCGACGCCTGCTGCGGCCCGGTGCTCGCCGGGCGTCCCGCGCCCACCGCCGAGGCGCTGATGCGCAGCCGCTACACCGCGTTCGTGCTCGGCGACACCGCGCACCTGACGGCGTCGTGGCACTCCTCCACCCGGCCCCGGCGGCTGCGCCTCGAACCGGGCTCGGTGTGGACCGGGCTGGAGATCCTCGACCGGTCCGGCGGGTCGATGTCCGACACCGAGGGGACCGTCGAGTTCCGGGCGCACCGGACCGACGGTGCGCTCCACGAGCGGAGCCGGTTCGTCCGGGAGGACGGGCGCTGGGTCTACGTCGACGGGGACCTCTCCCCCGGCAGGTGACTGCCGTAGAGCCGCCACCCGCCCGCGGTCGGCTCCCAGTGCAGCTCCTCCCACGGGTTCGGGTCGATCCGCTCGAGCCGGGCCCACAGCTCCTCGTGGACGCGGCCGACGTCGCGCAGGGCACGGCCGAGCCGGACGAGTACCTGGACGACGGCGCTGGTCGCGGTGCTGTTCTCGCTGTTCATGGCGACGATCGTGGCGGGATCGCGCCCCGCGGGGAACCGGCAGGAACGCCAGTGTCCGGCAAGATGCCGCCACGGTTGTCGGCGCCGCGCGCACACGGCTAGCGTGCCCGGACGTGGATCATCCCCCGCTCGGCGACGAGCCCACCGGAGGACCGCTGGACGGCGTGCTCGTCGCCGACTTCTCCCGCGTCCTGGCCGGGCCGTACGCGACCATGATGCTGGCCGACCTCGGCGCCACGGTGGTCAAGGTCGAGGGACCGGGCGGCGACGACACCCGCACCTGGAAGCCACCGGTCGTCACCGACCCCGAGCACGGCGACATCGCCACCTACTACCTGTCGATCAACCGGAACAAGCGGTCGATCGTGCTCGACCTGTCCGACCCGGGCGACCGGGACCTGGCGCAGCGGCTGGCACGCCGGGCCGACGTCCTGGTGGAGAACATGAAGCCGGGCGGGATGGCGCGCTTCGGGCTGGACCACGCCGCCGTCGCCCGGGAGAACCCGTCGGTCGTCTACTGCTCGATCTCCGGGTTCGGCACCCGGGGCGGCGCCCACCTGCCGGGCTACGACCTGCTCGTCCAGGCGGTCTCGGGCCTGATGAGCCTGACCGGCGCCGCCGACGGTCCGCCGTACCGCGCGGGCACCGCGGTGTTCGACGTGCTCACCGGCCTGCACGCGGCCCTCGCGGTCAGCGCCGCCCTGCGGCACCGCGAGCTGACCGGCGAGGGCCAGCTGCTGGAGACGAACCTGCTGTCGGTCGCGATGTCGACGCTGGTCAACCAGACCGAGGCCTACGTCGCCGCCGGCGCCGTGCCGCACCGGATGGGCAACGAGCACCCGAGCGTCTTCCCGTACCAGCCGATGCCGACCGCGGACGGCGAGCTGATCGTCATCGCCGCGAACGACGGTCAGTTCCGCAAGCTCGCCACCGTCCTCGGCGACCCGGCGATGGCGGAGGACCCGCGGTTCGCCACGATGTCGGACCGGATCGACCACCGCGCCGAGATCGAGCAGCGGCTGCGCGCCCGGCTCGCGACCCGCTCCGCGCAGGAGTGGTACACCGCGATCACCGAGGTCGGCGTGCCCTGCGGGCCGATCAACTCGGTCGACGGCGGCGTCGCGCTCGCCGAGGAGCTCGGCCTGGAGCCGGTCGTCCGCGCCGGCGACGACGCCGCGGTGCCCACCCTCCGCAACCCGGTCACCTGGTCGGGCACCCCGCCGTCCTACCGGCGCTCGCCACCGCCCCTCGGCGCGGACTCCGACGAGGTCCGGGCCTGGCTGGCGACGTAGACCGGCCCGGCCGGGACGCCCGCCGCCCAGCCGCAGCCCAGCCGCCGCCCAGCCACAGCCCAGCCGCTGTCCGGCCGCTGTCCGGCGAGCCGGACTCCGGGCCAGCCGGCACCTCCTGCGGAATCGCTGCCTCGGGCAGCGATCTCCGAGAACCCTTCCCCGGTGCTCGTCGTCGCCACGCCCGGGAACACCCTCCTGTTACGGATAGCGCCACTATCCGATCGGGGTAGCCTGCGACCACGGCGACCACGAAGGGACCGGACGATGGCGCAGTACACCCGGACGACGAACGAGGCCACCGACGACGAGATCGTCGTCTTCCTGATCGGCATGCGGTTCAGCAAGCCCTGGCGCCCGGACGCCTGGCTCCCGACGTTCACCGCGATGCCGAAGATGCTCGCCGAGCTCTCGGCCGACCCGGGATCGGGACTTCTCGGCTACCGCCTGACGATCGGCGCCGGTGGGCCGATGGTCGTCCAGTACTGGCGGGACCACGAGTCGCTCTACGCCTACGCGAACGACACCTCCGCCCTGCACCGGCCGGCCTGGGCGGCGTTCAACCGCCGCGCCCGCCGAGTCCCCGGGGCGGTCGGGATCTGGCACGAGACCTTCGTCGTGAAGGAGTTCGAGACGATCTACGGCGACATGCCACCGACCGGCCTGGCCAAGGCACTCGGCGTGCGGACGGTCGACGCGCGTACCGAGGGCGGGCGCCGCCGGCTGGCCGCGACCCGCCGGACCGCCGCCTGACAGCCACCCGCGACGCGACGACGCGCGTTCCGCGGAACGCAGCGGCACGTCCCGCGACGGACAGCATCGCGTTCCGCGGAACGCGACCTCGCGCTTCGACGCTCACCGGATCGGCCGGTGCTCACCGGATCGCATGAGCGGGGCCGGATCCGGTGAGCGCCGAGGGGGCGTACGCGTCGCGTGGTGGCCGCACCCGAAGCGCGTGCTGCACCCGGGCGGGCTGCTCGCGGTGGACAACGCCCTCTCGCACGCCGCCGAGGTCGCCCCGCTGGCCGGACGGCTGGACGCCGAGCCGGGCATGCACACGGTCACGGTGCCCGTCGGCACGGGCGTGCTGCTCGCGTTCCGTTCCTGAGACCGGCACGGACCGCCGCCGCCACCGGCCCCGGTTCCGGTTGCGACCCGCAACCCGGCGTCGGACGATCATCGGGTGACTTCGGGGGCGGAGGCGGCACGACGGCCGTCGCAGTGGGCGATCTGGTTCTTCGGCGCGCTCGGCGGGATCCTGTGGGGCTTCGACACCGGGGTGATCTCCGGCGCGATCCTCTTCATCCCGGACGACGTCCCGCTCACGTCGCTGCAGGAGGGCCTCGTCGTGTCCGGCCTGCTGGTCGGGGCGATGCTGGGCGCCGGGGTCTCGGGCCGGCTGGCCGACACCCTCGGCAGGCGGCTGCTGATCCTCGCCGGCGGGATCGTCTTCGTGGTCGGCACCCTGGGCACGGCGCTCGGGGTCACCGTCGCGATGCTGGTCGGGTTCCGGTTCGTGATGGGGATCGGTGTCGGCATCGTCTCGGTGGTCGTCCCGATGTACCTCTCCGAGCTCGCGCCCGCCCACATCCGCGGACGTCTCACCTCGCTGATGCAGCTGCTCGTGACCGTCGGGATCTTCCTCGCCTACGTCACCGCGTACGCGTTCGCCGAGGCGCGGGACTGGCGCTGGATGATCGGGCTCGGCGTGATCCCGGCCGTCGTGCTGGCGATCGGCATCTACACCCAGCCGGAGAGCCCGCGGTGGCTCGTCGCGCACAAGGCCGACGGCGGCGAGGCCGACGCGCGACGGCTGCTGCGCCGGCTGCGCGGCACCACGGAGATCGCCGACGCGGAGCTCGACGAGATCAAGGAGAGCGTGCGCGTCGAGCGCGAGCACACCGAGCGGGTCTCGATCCGCAGCCTGTTCGCACCGCGGCTGCGTCGCCTGATGGTGATCGGGCTGCTGCTGGTGTTCTTCCAGAACTTCGTCGGGATCAACACGATCATCTACTACGCGCCGACGCTGCTCACCGAGGTCGGGTTCGGGGCGACCGGGGCGATCGGTGCCAACGTCGCGATCGGTGCGGTGAACATGCTGATGACGCTGCCCGGCATGTGGCTGATCGACCGGGCCGGGCGGCGCCCGCTGCTGCGCTGGGGTGCGCTGGGCATGTGCGTCGCGATGATCGTGCTGGCGGTGACGAACCTGTCCGGGCTGGAGCAGGGCCCGCTGCTGCTCGGGCTGACCCTGGCCGGGATCGTCGTCTACATCGCGTCGTTCTCGATCTCGTGGGGACCGGTGCAGTGGGTCCTGCTGCCGGAGCTGTTCCCGCTGCGGGTCCGGGCCGGGGCCGTCGCGTTCTGCGTGACGTTCAACTGGCTGTTCAACATGACCGTCGCGCTGCTGTTCCCGAGCCTGCTGGAGGCGTTCGGCGCGGGCTGGAACTTCCTGTTCTTCGCGGTGACGACGGCGCTGGGCTACGTCTACGCGACCCGGCTGCTGCCCGAGACCAAGGGCCGCACGCTGGAGCAGATCGAGCGTGACCTCGCGGACCCCGCCGCCGCACGTTCCTGACCGGCGGGGCCGGGACCGGCCGCCGGACGGCTCGTGCCGTCCGCGGCGCTCACGGCGCTCACGGCGCTCACGGCACTCACGGCACTCACGGCGCTCACGGTGCTTCCGGCGCCCGGTGCACCTCCACCGCGGGCAGCGGATGGTCGAACCGGCTCACCGCGACCGCGCAGAGCTGTCCGGTGCAGCCCTGGGCGAACCGCGACGAGCCGCGGTCGCGGGTGACCGCGTTCGGGTTGCCGTGCGCGCACAGGCCGTCGTCGCCGAGCTCGGGGCGCTCCGGATCGGCCGTCGGCGCCCACCACGCGCCGGTCGGGAGCTGCAGCACCCCGGGCCGGATGTCGTCGGTGAGGCGGGCGGCGGCGAGGGTCGCGCCGCGGTCGTTGTGCAGCCGGACGACGTCGCCGTCGGCGATCCCGAGCGGGCCGGCGTCGTCCGGGTGGATCCGGACGACCTCGCGTCCGGACCGCTTCGACCCGGAGCTGTGCGCGCCGAAGTCGAGCTGCGAGTGCAGCCGGGTCGCCGGCTGGTTGGAGACCAGCCAGAACGGGTGCCGCTCGTCCGGGGCCTCGGTCGGTTCCCGCCACGCCGGGTGGCCGGGGCAGTCGTCGTAGCCGTGCCCGGCGATCGTCGCCGACCCGACCTGGACCCGGCCGGACGGCGTCGGCAGCGGGTGGCCCTCGGGGTCGGCGCGGAACCGGGCGAGCACGCCGCCGTCGTCGGGCCGTCGCGGCAGCTCCAGCTCCCCGCGCTCCCAGAACTCCTCGAAGTCCGGCGCGGGCTCGCCCCGGTCGGCGAGCGCCTTGCGGGTGCGGTCGTACATGTGCACCAGCCACTCGTGCGCGGTGCGGCCCTCGGTGAAGGCCTCGCCGTGGCCGAGCCGGTGCGCGAGCGCGGAGAGCACGTCGTAGTCGTCACGGGCCTCGCCGTGCACGGGGACGAGCTGCTTCATCGCGACGAGCAGCGCGTCGGAGCTGGTGGCGCCGATGTCGTCGCGCTCGATCGTCATGGTCGAGGGCAGGACGACGTCGGCGTGCCGGGCCGTCGCCGTCCAGACGGGGTCGTGCACGGCGAAGGTGTCCAGCTCGGCGACCGCCCGCCGCAGCCGGCGCAGGTCCTGGTGGTGGTGGAACGGGTTGCCGCCCGCCCACCAGGCCATCCGCACGTGCGGGTAGGTGCGCTCGGCGCCGTCGTAGTCGTAGGTCCCGCCCGGGTGCAGCAGCATGTCCGCGACCCGGGCGACCGGGATGAACGAGTTCACCGGGTTCGGGGCCCGGGAGAAGCTCGGGACCGGCACCGCGTTGCGCGGCCGGCCGTAGTGCCCGAGGGAGCCGAGGCCGTAGTTGAACCCGCCGCCGGGCAGCCCGATCTGACCGAGGACGGCCGCGAGCGCCGTCCCGCCCCAGACCGGCTGCTCCCCGTGCTCGGCGCGCTGCAACGACTGCGCGACGGTGACCAGGGTGCGGCCGTAGGCGATCCGCCAGGCCAGCTCCCGGATCGCGGACGCGTCGATGCCGGTGATCGCCGACGCCCAGGCGGCGTCCTTGGCTGGGGCGGCGAACAGGTACTCGCGCAGCGTCTCCCAGCCGTCGCAGTGCGAGGCGAGGAAGTCGGTGTCGTGCCGGCCCTCGGCGACGACGGTGTGCATCAGCGCGAGCATCAGCGCCACGTCGGTGCCGGGGCGGATCGGCAGCCAGGTCGCGTCGACCTCCTCGGGAAGGTCCGGACGCAGTGGGCTGACCAGCACGAACATCGCGCCCCGGTCCCGGGCGGCGCGCATCGCACCGCGCTCCACGTGCCGCGACACCCCGCCCGCCGCGATGCCCGAGTTCTTCAGCGCCATCCCGCCGAACGCGAGCACGGTGTCGGTGTGCGCGGCGACCTGGTCCCAGGTGACGGCGTAGCGGGTGACGGCGTCGAACCCGCCCAGGATCTGCGGCAGCAGCACCTCCGCGGCGCCACCGGAGTAGGAGTTGACCGAGCGGGTGTAGCCGCCGGTCACCGCCAGGAAGCGGTGCAGCTGGCCCTGCGCGTGGTGGAAGCGCCCGGCCGACGCCCATCCGTACGACCCGCCGTAGACGGCCTCGTCGCCGTGGGTCGAACGGACCCGGTGGGTCTCCTCGGCGAGCCGGTCCAGGACGGCCTCCCAGGAGACCGTGCGGTACCCGTCGCGTCCGCGGCCCGGGTCGCGCCCCGGCCCTCGCTCCCACCAGCCGCGCCGCACCGCGGGCGCGGCGACCCGTGCCGGGTGTCCGACGGCGGACGGGATGTTGTCCAGCACCGGCGACGGGTCCGGGTCGCCGGGGTGCGGGCGGACCCGCAACCGGCGGCCGTCGTAGCGGGCGGTGAACACGCCCCAGTGCGCGCTGTGGGTCTTCTCGGCGTCGATGATCACTCCGCGGGATTCGGTCCGGTCCGGCTCACCGCGTTCCACGCTAGGCCGCACCGGCCCGCGTGCGGAAGGGAGCATACGGATCGCCCCGGGTGGGAAGCCTCGCAGCATGACGACCTCCGCGGAGCTGCTCATCGACCACTTCGGCCGCGTCGACGAGCTGGTGCACGACGTGCTCGACCGGCTGACCGAGGCCGATCTCGCCCGCCGTCCGGAGGTCGCCGGGTCCGGTGGGCCCGGGAACCCGATCGGCTGGCTGGTCTGGCACCTGCTGCGGGTGCAGGACGACCACGTCGCCGAGGCGTTCGGCACCGGTCAGGTCTGGACCGGCGACGGCTGGGCCGACCGCTTCGGCCTGGACCTCGATCCCGCCGACACCGGGTTCGGCCACACCCCGGAGCAGGTCGGGCGGGTCCGCACGACCGCGGAGCTCCTCACCGGGTACGGCGAGGCCGTGCACGCCCGCACGGTGGCGCACCTGGGCGGTCTCGGCGACGACGACCTGTCCCGGATCCTGCCCTCGACCTGGGGCGAGGGTGTGAGCCTGGGCGTGCGGCTGGTCAGCGTGCTCGGCGACGACCTGCAGCACGCCGGACAGGCCGCCTACCTGCGAGGCCTGTTCGGGGTGTGACACCGGCGGCCGTACCGGTCCGCGGCGGTACCGGCGCCTAGGCTGGACCGGATGTCCACCGCACCCGTACGCGTCCCCGACCTGACCGCGCTCGCCCTGGTCGTCACCGTGGCCCGCACCGGCGGGCTCGCCGCCGCCGCGCAGGAGCAGGGGCTGTCGGTGCAGGCCGCGTCGTCGCGGCTCCGGACACTGGAGCAGCAGGTCGGCGGGCCCGTCCTCGAGCGCACGCGGCGCGGCCGGTCGGGGCGGCTCACCGCCCGCGGGGTGCTGCTGGCGGAGTGGGCCGGTCCGCTGCTGGACACGGCCCGCGATCTCGACGCGGCGCTGGCGGTGCTGCGCCCGGCGCCGGACGGGACCGACCCGGTCGTCCTGGCGGCCGGGTCGGGGGTGGCGGAGTGCCTGCTCCCCCGCTGGCTGGTGGAGCTGCGGGACGGCCCGGGCGGGCGGATCTCGCTGCTCGACACCGACGACCCCGCGACCGCGGTGCGCGACGGCGACGCGGCCGTCGGCGTCGTCGAGACGCCCGGCCCGCTGGACAAGCTGCACGCGGCGACCGTCGCGACGGACGCGCTCGTCCTCGTCGTCGCTCCCGGGCACCACTGGGCGGGCGGGCCGGGGGTCGGCGCCACGGAGCTGCTCGCCACTCCCCTGCTCACCCGCCGTCCGGGGACGGGGTCGCGGCCCGCCGCCGAGGCCGCGCTCACCGCGGCCGCCCCCGGGGTCACGGCCGCCGCGCCGCTGTCCGAGCTCGCCGCCGACGCGGCCGTCCGCGCGGCCGTGCGGGCCGGCGACGGCCCGGCGCTCCTCGGGCGGACGTCGGTGGCCGCCGACCTGGCTGCGGGCTCCGCGGTCGAGGTCCCGGTGCACGGCGCCGATCTCGGCCGCGAGTTCCGCGCGGTCTGGCAGGAGGGCACGTCACCGCAGGGGACGGCGCGCGACCTCCTCCGCATCGCCACCGGCGGCCGGATCCGCTGACCGCCCGTCCCGCTCCGCCCGCGCAGCACGCCGGGCGGCGGGCAGGCCGATGAGGGCGGCGACCAGGCAGGCGACGGCGCCGAGCGCGAGGCCGCCCCGGCCGCCGAGGTGCTCGCTCACCCAGCCCGCGACCGGGCCGCCGATCGGGGTCGAGCCGAGGAAGGCGACCGACCACAACGCCATCACCCGGCCCCGCATGTGCGGCTCCGAGGCCAGCTGCATCGTGCTGTTCCCGCCCGCCATGAACGCCACGCTGGCCATCCCGACCATCGCCATCGCGACGAGCGCGACCCACAACGACGGGGCGGCCGCCGCGAGGCCGAGCACCACGCCGAACACGAGCGCCGTGCGCACCAGGGACGGCAGCCCGGTCCGGCCCCGCCCGGCGACGACCAGCCCGCCGATCACCGCACCGACGCCCATCGCCCCGGTGAGGTAGCCGTAGGTGCTCGCGTTCCCGCCGAACGTCTCGGACGCGACGACCGGCAGCACCACCGGGAACTCGTAGGCCAGGCAGCCGATCAGCGCCATCATGACCAGCGGGACGAGCAGGTCGGGGTTGCCGCGGACGTAGGCCAGTCCCTCGCGCAGCTGCCCGGGTGCGCGAGGGGCGGGCTCGGTCGGGGTGAGCGCGGAGACGTCGAGCCGCAGCAGCGACGTCACGACGGCGACGAAGCTGGCCGCGTTCACCGCGAAGCACACCCCGGTGCCCCCGGCGACGATCACCAGGCCGGCGACGGCGGGGCCGACCGCGCGGGCGGCGTTGGTCAGGACCGAGTTGAGGGTGACGGCGTTGCGCAGGTCGTCGCGGCCCACCAGCTCCTGCACGAACGCCTGGCGGGCCGGGTTCTCGAACGCCTTGTTCAGCCCGAGCACGGCGGCCAGGACGTAGACGTGCCAGAGCGCGACCGTCCCGGTCAGGGTGAGCACGGCCAGCGCGAGTGCCTGCAGGCCCATGACCGACTGCAGCCCGATCATCAGCCGTCGCTTGTCGACCCGGTCCACCCACACGCCCGCGTACGGCCCGAGCAGCAGGGTGGGCAGGGTCTGCATCGCGACGACGGTGCCGAGCACGGCCGCGGACCCGGTCAGCTCGTAG
Source organism: Pseudonocardia sp. EC080619-01 (assembly GCF_001420995.1). Classification (NCBI taxonomy): domain Bacteria; kingdom Bacillati; phylum Actinomycetota; class Actinomycetes; order Pseudonocardiales; family Pseudonocardiaceae; genus Pseudonocardia; species Pseudonocardia sp. EC080619-01. The sequence goes on from NZ_CP012184.1 coordinate 20,407, forward strand.
ACCAGCCAGGACTGGGCGACCGACTGCATCCAGGTGCCGACCAGCGAGATCGACTGGCCACCGAACCAGAGCCGGTAGTTGCGCCCGGACAGCGCGGCGAAGGTGCGGCCCGCGGCGGACCGGGCCGACGAGCGGAGCGCCGAGCCGGTGATCACCGGGCGTCCCGCAGCGACGACGCGAGGGCCTCCAGCGCAGGGAGCGCGGCACGCAGGCCGTCGGCCTGGACGTCGGGCAGGGCGTCGACGTGCTCGGCGAGCAGCCTGGCCCGCTCCGCGCGCTGCCGCTCGTGCTCGGCCCGGCCGGTCCCGGTCGCGGTCACCCGGACGGCGCGACCGTCGTCGGGGTCGGTGTCGCGGGCCAGCAGCCCGGCCGCCTCCAGCTTGCCCGCCATCCGGGACAGCATCGTCGGGTTGAGCCCCTCGAGGGTCGCGAGCTCGCCCATCCCGATCGGCCCGCGCACGACGACCGTGCCGAGCACCGAGACCTGGGTGCGGGTGAGCTCGGACCCGCGGGAGTGCCGGTCCAGGCCGCGCCCGATCCGGGCGAGGACGACGCGCAGCCGGGCCAGCTCGTCGGGGTCGAGACTCATCGTGCTCCGGTCTCCCGCCTGTCGTTCTATTGCCTGTCGGCAAGCATATACCCGGGGACAGGAGGGTGCCGGTGGACGTGAGCGGGAGAACTCAGCCGGCCGGCTCGTCGTGGTCGTCGTGCTCGTCGCGTCCGTCACGCAGCCGTGCCGCGAGCCGCTGGAGGTCGTCGCGCAGGCGGAAGAGCTCGTCGAGATCCATCCCGGTCGCCCGGATGACCTGCTCCTGCGCGACCGCGGCCCGGCTGCGCAGGGCCCGGCCCTCCTCGGTCAGCGAGACCTGCACGGTGCGCTCGTCGTCGGGACGGCGGGCCCGCACGACGAGCCCGCGCTTCTCGAGCCGGGTCAGCATCGGCGACAGCGTGCCGCTGTCCAGGACCATCCGCTCGCCGAGCTCGCGCTGCGGCACGGACTCCTCGGCCCACAGCACCAGCAGCACCGCGTACTGGCTGTAGGTGAGGCCGATCGCGTCGAGGATCGGTCGGTAACAGCCGGTCATCGCCCGCGAGGCCGAGTGCAGCGCGAAACAGAGCTGCTCGTCGAGCGCCAGCGGCGCAACGGTTCCGGTCCGGTCCATCCCCACAGGGTAGGCCGTCACCGCGCGGAGTCCACCGGGCGTCCGTGTCCGGCGCGCCGCGGGCGGGCCCGGAACGGCCCTACGATCGGCGGGACCGGAAGGGGTGATCGGGCGATGGACGAGCAGGACCGCGTGCATCTGCGCCGGTGCGTCGAGCTGGCCGAACAGGCCCTCGGGGCCGGGGACGAGCCGTTCGGGTCGGTGCTGGTCGACGCCTCGGGCGTCGTGCGGGCCGAGGACCGGAACCGGGTCGCCTGCGGGGACCCCACCCGTCATCCGGAGTTCGAGCTGGCCCGGCTCGCGACGGAGCTGCTCACTCCCGGTGAGCGGGCCGGGGCGACCGTCTACACCTCCGGTGAGCACTGCCCCATGTGCGCGGCCGCGCACGCCTGGGTCGGACTGGGACGCATCGTGTACGCGAGCTCGACGGCCCAGCTCACCACGTGGCTGCAGGAGATCGGGACACCGTCGCCCCCGGTCCGGCCGCTTCCGGTGTCGGAGGTGGCGCCGGGGGTCCGGGTGGAGGGCCCCGATCCCGATCTCGCCCCCCGGGTCCGTGCACTGCACCAGCGGTTCCACCGGTGGCACTGAACTCGGTGGCGACGGGACGGGGTCCGGGGCGCCACCGCCCCCGAGCGGCCGCGCCCCGGACCCCGGGGCGACGGACCGGAAGGCTCCCCAGCATCCGGCCCGGTTCCGAGGTCGTCAGGTCTTCGGGATACCCGCACACGACCGCGGTAACCCACACGGGCCGGAAAAGTTCGGGATCCGGCCGCCGCAACCGGAAGGACCGACCGATGCTCCGCACCACCGCCCGCCTGCTGCTCGGCGCCTTCCTGCTGACCGCCGGCGTCGCCCACCTGCTGGTTCCCGCCGAGTTCGGCGCGCAGGTCCCACCGTTCCTGCCCGCCCCGGGCGTGATCGTGCTGGTCTCCGGGCTCGTCGAGATCGCCCTGGGCGCGGCGGTGCTCGTGGCTCCGGCGCGGCTCCGCCCGGCGACCGGCCTGATCGTCGCCGCGCTGTTCGTGCTGGTGTTCCCGGGGAACGTGTCGCAGTACCTGACCGGCACCGCCGCGTTCGGGCTCGACACCGACGGCGCCCGCGCGCTGCGCCTGGTGTTCCAGCCGATGCTGGTGGCGTGGGCGCTGTGGGCCTGCGCGTCGTGGCCGGTGCTGCGCGGGTGGTGGCTCGGACGTCGGCGGGGCGGGGCCCGTCAGCGGTCCTGAACGGTGCGCGCCAGGATGCCGAGGGTCGCCCGGAGCGCCTCCCCGGAGATCAGCGGGAACCCGAGCCCGCGGTAGTCGGGGTGGATGTCCGACCAGTCGCAGTACGACACGACCCGGGTGGCGCCCTCCCCGGCGGGCTCCAGCCGGTAGCCGTAGACGTGCCCGACCGGAGGCCGCATGGTGCCGTCGATGGTCCATGCGATCTCACGGTCCGGCTCGTATGCGGTGATCACGACGTGCACGTCGTAGCGCCCCATCGGGCGGTCACCGAGGGCCTCGCGGTCCATGTGCACGAGGAACCTGTCCCCCGTCGCCGTGACCGGCTCGCCCTCTGCGGACATCAGCATCCCGGAGCTGTCGATCGCCACGTGACCGTGCGGGTCACGCAGCACCGCGAAGATCGCCGACGGCGACGCGTCGACCACCCGTGCCGCCTCGATCCGCTCGCCGGTCGCCGCACTGCGCTCGTCGCTCATGGCTCCCGATCATGCCGGACGGAACGTCAGGCGGCCGGGCCGACCGGGAAGCGCAGGATCGCGCCCAGGCCGTCGGAGAGGGTGACGTCGTCGCCCGGGCGAGCCTGCACCACGTCACCGTCCGCGGAGACGACCGCCCGCACCAGCACGTCCGCCGCGGGCCCGGAGGTCTCCGGCCCGCCGGCGAGCAGCTCGTCGGCCCGCTCGGCGACGGCGGTCGGGTCCGTTCCGACGAGGAGTTCGGTCCCCGGCACCGCCGACGGGTCGACCAGCAGCGTCTCCACGGCGTGCGCGCGGGCGGCCGCGGCGACGCCGGACAGCCCGGTCACGGCGAGGCCGTCGGTGCGGCCCGACGCGGTCGCGTAGCTGGTCACCGCGGTCACCCGGCGCTGCTCGCGGACGTCGTCGGCGGCGGCGCGCACGGTGTCGTCGACCTGCTCGGGGACCGTGCCGCCGGTGTTCTCGATCTCCGCCATGATCTCGGCCGAGGCCGGGGCGAGCTCGTCGCGCAGCCGGGCGCGGGCCGGTGCGTCCCCGGCGACCACGAGCAGTCCCGCGTTGCCGCCGCGGACGAGCTTGTCGACCCGCTCGGCGACGGCCTGGGCGTTGCGCTTCCAGGTCTCCTCCACGCGGGCGTCGGCGCCACCCTCGCCGGGGCCTGCGGTGTTCGCCTTGTGCACCGGTCCGGTCGCGTCCGAGCTCACCGTCTCCACCGAACCGTCGACGGCGCGGATCTCACCGCCGGTCCGGTCGACCGCGACCACGACCGTCGGCACCTCGTCACTGCCCGAGGAGAGCACGGCGAGCAGGTCGGGGACCGGCCCCCAGCTCGCGGTGCCACGCTCCGGCGGCACCTCGCAGTGCCGGTCGAGCAGGACGCGGGCGGAGTCGGCGACGAGCAGCCGGCCCGCCGTGCCGTCGGGAGCGCCGGCGCCGGTCACGGCCTCGTCGAGCACCGCGAGCGTCGCGTCGTCGGCACCGGCGTCGACGAGCCGCTCGCGCAGGTCGCGCCACCGCAGCCGGTACTGCTCGGTCGCGTCGGCCGTGTCGTGCGTGGCGTCCATGACCACGGTCGCGAACGGGCCGGCGCTGTCGTTCAGGTCTCGGATCCAGATGTTTCGCATCACCATCCGCCTTCCCGCTGAGACCCCGGACAAACACCCCGGAGGTGCCTCAGCCCGACCACGCGTCGGCGGCGTCGGCCAACGCCTGCGCGACGCCCGCCGGGACCTCGCCGGCGTGCGGGGCGGCCGCGGACAGCGCACCCGTCACCCGGCCCTCGCGGCGCAGCGGGACCGCGACCGCCGCGGCCCCGGGCAGCAGCGTCCCGCTGGCGCCGCGCTCCCCGCCTGCCTCCCGGATCCGGGCACAGGTCTCCAGCAGCGCGGCGGCCGCCGCCGGGTCGCCCTCGTGCGCGTGCAGCGCGATCCGCTTGCGTTCCTCCGGCGGCAGGTGCGCGAGCAGGACCCGCCCGGCCGCGGTGTCCGGGAGCGGCGCCCGCACCCGCGCCGACAGCGCCACGTCGAACGACTCGTCGGCACCGGCCCAGTCCAGGTAGACGGCGTCGTCGCCGATCCGGGCGGCCAGCAGCACCGGGAGGCCCGTCACCCGGGCGAGGTGGTCCAGCGCGTCGTGCGGGACCGCGGGGACCGGCGGGACGCCGGCGCGGGCGGCGAGCATCCACGGCGCGGGCCCGAGCGTGTAGCGACGGTCCCGCTCGTCGAGGTATCCGGTGGCCACGAGGCCGTCGACGAGCTTCTGCACGGACGACACCGGTGCCCCGACCCGGCGGGCCAGCGACGACAGCGTGCTCCCGCCCGGGCGGCGCGCCGCGGCCTCCAGCAGCGCGGCCACCCGGTCCACGGTCCGGTGATGATTACGCATTTGGGTAAGCATAACTCGCATCAGGGAACGTCGGTAGCCATGCTGATGTTGTGCGGAGCGAGAACCCCGACGGAAGGACGTGAGGGACGTGAGCACAGCGGGAGCACTCGAAGGGCTGCGCGTGATCGATCTGGCCTCGGTCGTGATGGGCCCGTACGCCTGCCAGATCCTCGGTGACATGGGCGCCGAGGTGATCAAGGTCGAGCCGCCGACGGGCGACATGACGCGCCGCACGATGCCGCAGCGCCACCCCGGGATGGGGGCGCTGGCGCTGAACGTGAACCGCAACAAGCGCTCGCTCGCCCTCGACCTCAAGACCGACGGGGGCCGCGCCGTCCTGGACGACCTGCTCGGCACCGCCGACGTGCTCGTCACCACCATGCGCCCCGGGGCGCTGGCCCGGCTGGGGCTCGCCCCCGACGCGGTGTCGCAGCGGTTCCCGCGCCTGGTCCACGTGCGTGCGCAGGGTTTCCGCAGCGACTCGGAGCTCGCCGACCGCGCCGCCTACGACGAGATCGTGCAGGCGTCCTCCGGGATGGTGGACCTGATGCGCCGGGCGACCGGCACGCCGTCGTACGCGCCGACGATCCTCGCCGACAAGGTCTGCGCCCTGACGATCGCCTACTCCACGCTGGCCGCGGTGATCCACCAGCGGGCCACCGGCGAGGGGCAGCTCGTCGAGGTGCCGATGACCGACACCCTGCTGGCGTTCAACCTGGTCGAGCACCTGTCCGGGCACACGTTCGTCCCCGCGGAGGGGCCGACCGGGTTCAACCGGTCGATGGCGGAGAAGCACGAGGCCGTCGCCACCGCCGACGGCTGGGCCTGCATCCTGCCCTACACCCCGGCGAACATCGCCGACTTCTTCCGCGCCGCCGGCCGCGAGGACCTCGCCACCGACGAGCGGTTCGCCGGCTCCGAGGCGCTCTCGCGGCACCAGCCCGAGCTGTACGCGCTGATCGGCGAGCTCGCCCCGTCGCGCACCACCGCCGAGTGGGGAGAGCTGTGCGCCGACCACTCGATCCCGTTCGCGCCGGTGCTGTCCGTCGACGACGCGGAGGACGACCCGTACGTGACCGGCGGCGGGATCCTCGCCGAGGCCGACCACCCCACGGAGGGCCGCTACCGCTCCATCGGCTTCCCGGTCCGCTTCGCCGGCACCCCCGCCGGGCTCCGCAGCCCGGCCCCGCAGCTGGGTGCCGACGGCGCCGACGTCCTGCGCGAGCTGGGCCGCACCGACGCCCAGATCGAGGAGCTCGTCGAGGCGGGGGTGCTGGCCCGATGAGGGCCGCCGACGTCCTCGCCGCCGGGACGGCCCCGGCCGCGCACCCCACCGCCACCACACAGGAGGACCCGTCATGACCGTGCTGGACCCGCTTCCCGCCGACGTCTACGGCTACGCCGGCCTGCTCGACGACACCGACACGGAGATCCTGGCCCGGGTGCGCCGGTTCGCCGAGCAGCGGATCGCACCGATCGCCGACGACTACTGGGACCGCGCGGAGTTCCCGCACGAGCTGATCCCCGGCTTCGCCGAGCTCGACGTCGTCGGCCTCGCCCGGGACTGGCCGGACCGTCCCGCGCGCTCCCGGCTGCTCACCAGCTTCGTGTCGATGGAGCTGTCCCGCATCGACCCGTCGATGGCGACGTTCTTCGGCGTGCACGCGGGACTCGCGCTGACCTCGATCGACCTGTGCGGTTCCGAGGAGCAGAAGGAGCGCTGGCTCCCGGCGATGCGCCGGATGGAGAGGATCGGCGCGTTCGCGCTGTCCGAGCCGCACGGCGGCTCCGACGTCGCCGGCGGGCTGGAGACGACCGCCGAGCGCGACGGCGACGCCTGGGTCCTGAACGGCGCGAAGCGCTGGATCGGCAACGGCACGTTCGCCGACCTCGTCGTCGTCTGGGCCCGGGACGTCGCCGACGACGCCGTGAAGGGCTTCGTCGTCGAGAAGGACATGCCCGGGTTCGCCGCCACCAAGATGGAGGGCAAGCTGGCCCTGCGCTCGGTGCAGAACGCCGACCTGACCTTCACCGGCGTGCGGGTCCCCGAGGCGAACCGGCTGCCCGGCGCGCAGAGCTTCGCCGACACCAACCGGGTGCTGCGGGTGACCCGCGGCGGGGTCGCCTGGAACGCCGTCGGTGCCATGGCCGGGGTGTACGAGCTCGCCCGCGACTACGCCGTCGACCGCGTCCAGTTCGGGCAGCCGATCGCCGCGTTCCAGCTGGTGCAGGACCACCTCGTGTCGATCCTCGGCAACGTCACGGCCTCGCTGGGCATGGCGGTGCGGATCGCGCAGATGCAGGACGACGGGACGTTCCGCGACGAGCAGGCCGCGCTGGCGAAGCGGCAGGCCACGCTGATGCTGCGCGACTCGGTCGCCCGTGCCCGCGAGGTGTTCGGCGGCAACGGGATCCTGCTGGAGAACAAGGTCGGCCGGTTCTTCAACGACGCCGAGGCCCTCTACTCCTACGAGGGCACCAAGGAGATCAACACACTCGTCGTCGGGCGGTCGGTCACCGGCATCGGGGCCTTCGTCGGGCGGTCGCGGTCCCGCTGACCGCCGCGGCGGGACGGCCCCGCGGTCACACCCCGCCGGGCCCGGTCGCGGGCCCGCCGAGCGCCGTCCGCAGCGACCGGAGCCCGGCGGCCGACGGGTCGGCGGCGGGGAGCGCCGCCAGGTAGGCGTCGACGCACTCCCGGTACAGCGGGGCCAGGTGCGCGGTGAGCAGGCCGAGCGTCACGTCCGCGTCGGGCAGGCCGCCGTCCCGCCAGTGCAGCGCCGCCGTCGCCAACGCGGTGTGCGGCCCGTCGTAGGACGCGACGGCGGCGTCGTTGCGTCCGATGTCGCCGGTCCGGAGGGTGTGCAGGAACCGCACCGGGAAGAGCACCGCCTTCGTGACGGCGCGCGCCCCGCCGTCCAGCAGCCCGGCCGGGTCGGCGATCCCGGCGAGCCACGCGTCGTCGGCCCGGCCGGCGAGGAACTCCGCGGACGCGGCGACGAGCTCGGCGTGACCGGGTGCGACGGCGCCGTCGCGGACGTCGGTGCCGTGCCGCAGCACCCCGTGCTCGAGCAGGTCGAGCCGGTCCACCGCGGGCAGCCGCGCGGGGGTCGCCGCACCGCCGCGGCGCACGGTCGCGGGATCGGCCCAGAAGACCGAGAGCCGGTCCGCGAGCGCCCCGGGGGCCCGGCCGCGGGTCCGGGCGGTGACGTCACGGACCCGGTCCGCGGTCCCGTCGCCGGTGCTGCGCAGGACCAGCGCGAGATCGACGTCGCTCACCTCCGGCGCGAACCCGCCGTGCGCGAGGCTGCCGAGCGTGTACGCGGCCACCAGGTCGTCCCCGAACTCCGCGGCCGCCTCGGCGGTGGCCGCGGCGAGCACCGTCTCGCCGTCCACCCCGACAGCGTGACAGGTCGTCCGTCGCCCGGGAGGGTGTACCGCCGGGCGCGTCGTCGACCGCCGGGCGCGTGGCGGGCTCCACCGGGCCCGGGCAGGGTTGCCCGCAATCGATCATCGCGGACCATCGTCGACGTGCTCTACATCGGACCGGTCGACATCCCGGGGTCGGACGACCACGAGGGCTTCGTCAGTGCCCGCACCCCCGACGGCCGGGACACCGGGATCTGGACCGACGTCCGGGCGGCGGACGCCGGGTACACCGGGTTCCGGGCCGGCTGCAAGTGCGGCTGGCTCGACGACGCCTTCACCACCCCCGACGACGGCGGTCACCAGGCCGCGCTGCACGACTTCGTGCACCACCACTTCGAGGTCGTCGCCGGCCGGACGCTCGACCCGGCGCAGGACTTCCTCACCCCGTGGGCGGTTCGTGTCCGATCGGGCTCCGCCGTCTGATCCGTCCGTCGCGGGCACCCCGTCCTCGGGCACACTCGGTGATCACCGAACCGCACCCACCACCACCCGGGGAGCCCCGTATGTCCACGCCGAACCGGCACGTCGCGCCGGCCTCGTCGCCGACGGCGCCCGTCGTCGCCCTCCGCGCACTGACCGTCGCCTCGCTCGTCGTGCTCGCCTGGCAGTTCCTCACGGCCGCGGGCCTGTTCACCGGCGGGGGTGTCGGCCCGCACGGCACCGGGGCGATCGTGCTGCACGTGGTGACCGGGCTGGCCGCGGCCGCTGCGCTCTGGGTGCTGCTCGCCCGGGGCGGGCCCTGGTGGCCGTCGGCGCTGGCGGTCGTCCTGTTCGCGTTCACCTTCGTCCAGGCATGGTTCGGCGACTTCCCGGGCCTGGTCGTGCACGTGCCGGGCGCGATGGCACTCACCGCAGGCACGGCCTGGCTGACGGCCTGGTCGTTCCTGCGGCTGCCCTGAGCCCCCACGGGGTACGGATGTCCGATTCGGCGGGCACGAACGGGGCCGCGGCCATAGTCTCGGCCGGACCCGGCGCGGAGCCGGCCGTCACCGTCGATGCCGCCCGCCCGGTCCGGACACACCGTCCGGAACACCCACACGGGCCCCCGGGGCCCCGGTCACGGCGGGAGCAGGTCGCGATGGTCGTCGATGCGGAACGGGCGGGGCAGCGCGGGCGGGCACGGCCCGAGGAGGGCCCACCGTCCCCGCCGGGCGCGCCGGCCCCCTCGTGGACCGACGAGGTCCGCGGCCGCGTCCGGGACCGGGTCGAGGAGACCGTGCGGCGCCGGTGCGCCGAGCACGTGCACTCGATGGAGGGCGCGGAGTTCCTCGCCGGGGTGCTCACCGACTTCGTCGGCCGCGGCAAGTACCTGCGCTCGATGTTCGGCTACCTCGGCTGGCGGGCGGCCGCACCGGACTCCCCCGCGGCCCTCGACGCCGTCGCCGGGCTGGAGCTGCTGCACGCCTTCGCCCTGCTCCAGGACGACGTCATGGACGGCTCACTGCTGCGGCGCGGCCGCCCGACCGTGCACGTCCAGCTCGCCGCCTGGCACCGCGGACAGGGCATGTCGGGCTGCCCGGACCGGTTCGGCGAGTCCGGTGCCGTGCTGCTCGGTGACCTCTGCCTGGTGTGGGCCGAGCAGGCCATGCGGGAGAGCGGGCTGCCCCGTGACGCCCTGGACCGGGGCTGGCCGCGCTACGACGCGATGCGCTCCGAGCTCGCCGTGGGCCAGTTCGCCGACCTGCTCAACGAGGCCCGCCGCGTCCCCACCCTGGACGAGGTGATGGACGTCCTGCGCCGCAAGTCGGGCAACTACACGGTGCGCCGCCCGCTCGAGCTGGGTGCCGCGATGGCGGGCGGCGGGGACGACCTGGTCGCCCTGCTCGGCGACTACGGCACGATGGTCGGCGAGGCCTTCCAGATGCGCGACGACGTGCTGGGCGTGTTCGGCACCGACGCCACCGGGAAGCCCACCGGCGACGACCTCGCGGAGCGCAAGGCGACCAGCGTCGTCGTCCTCGCCCGGGAGCTCGCCGGACCGGCCACCCGGCCCCGTCTCGACGCCCTGCTGCACGGCTCCGACACCGACGACGGCCCCGTCGACGTCGCCGCCGCCCGCGAGCTGATCGACGCGACCGGGGCCCGCCGCCGCGTCGAGGAGCTGATCTCCACCCGGGTGGCGGGCGCGCTGCGCCTGGTCGAGGCCGCCGTCGACGACGGCCACCTGGGTGACGACGTCGCCGGGGTGCTGCGGGCGATGGCGGTCCGCTGTGCCGACCGGATCTCCTGAGGGACAGGGTGATCGTGCGATGAGCACCGGAGCTCCCGGCAGGCAGGCCGGCGGGACGTCCCCGCGCTCCCCCGGCCGGCGGCACGGTCCTACGCTCCGGTCCATGGCCGACCGTCACGTCCCCGCCCCGTCCCGCACCGGAACCGTCGGCCGGGCCGGCCTGCCCCGGGCCGAGGTGCCCACCCACTTCGACGACGGCGCGGGTGACTACGACCGGCTCGTCGGCATGAACCCCGGCTACCACGACCACCTGCGCGCCTCGGCCGCCCGGATGCGCCTGCCCCGCGACGGCGCCGGCCTCCGGCTGCTCGACGCCGGCTGCGGCACCGGTGCCTCGACCGCCGCGCTGCTGGGCGTCGCGCCGCGCGCGGAGATCGTCGCGGTCGACGCGTCGGCCGGGATGCTGGAGCGGGCCCGGACCAAGCCGTGGCCCGGTTCGGTGACCTTCGTGCACAGCACCGCCGAGACCATGGCCGAGCACGGCGTCGAGGGGCCGTTCGGCGGCATCCTCGCCGCCTACCTGCTGCGCAACCTCGACGACCCGGACGCCCAGCTGCGCCGCTTCCACGACCTGCTCCGCCCCGGCGGCACCCTCGCCCTGCACGAGTACTCGGTCGCCGACTCCCCGCGCGCCCGCGCGGTCTGGCACGCGGTCTGCTGGGGCGTGATCGTCCCGCTGGGCCGGGTGACGACCGGTGAGACCGCGCTGTACCGGCACCTGTGGCGCAGCGTGAACACCTTCGACGGCGTCGGGCGGCTGCGCGACCGGATGCGCGCGGCCGGGTTCGACGCCGTGCACTCCGAGACGATGACGGGCTGGCAGAACGGCGTCGTCCACACCGTGCTCGGGTCCCGGACGTGAGCGTGCGGCCGGTCGACCCGCGGCGGGTGGTGCACCCCCCGGCGGGCGGCCTGGGCGACGCGGGGCTGCTCGGGCGCCGGCCGCGGGTGGCCGTCGTCGGCGCCGGCATCGCCGGGCTCGCCGCGGCGACCGGGCTGGCCGAACGCGGCGTCGCCGTCGAGGTCCTGGAGCGCGAGCCGCACCTCGGCGGGCGGGTCGGCGGCTGGTCGGACACCCTGCCGGACGGCTCGCCGGTCGCGATGAGCCGCGGGTTCCACGCGTTCTTCCGGCAGTACTACAACCTGCGCAACCTGCTCCGGCGCGGTGACCCGGGCCTCGAGCACCTCGTCCCGCTGGCCGACTACCCGCTGGTCGACGCCGAGGGGCGTCGCGACACGTTCCGCGGTCTCCCCCGCACCCCGCCCTGGAACGCGGTGCTGTTCGCGCTGCGCAGCCCGACGTTCCGGCCGTCGGACCTGCTGCGGCTCGATCCCCGCGCCGCGGCGCCGCTCGCGGCGGTCTCGGTGCCGGGGATCTACGAGGCCATCGACGACGTCGACGCGCAGAGTTTCCTCGAGTCGATCAACTTCCCGCCCGCCGCCCGGCACCTGGCGTTCGAGGTGTTCTCGCGCAGCTTCTTCGCCCCGCCGTCGACGATGTCGGCCGCCGAGCTGGCGACGATGTTCCACATCTACTTCCTCGGCTCCTCCGAAGGGCTGATGTTCGACGTCCCCGACGACGGGTTCGACGCCGCCCTCTGGGAGCCGTTGCGGCACTACCTCTCCACCCGAGGTGTCTCGTTCCGGACGGGCGTCGCGGTCTCGTCGGTGCAGCGCGACGTCGCGAGTGGACGGTTCCACGTGAATCATTCGTCCGGCGGTACCTCCACCGGTTCGTCCACCGTGGACGCCGTGGTCCTCGCGACGGACGTGCGCGGCCTGCGGGAGATCGTCGCCGCGTCGCCGGACCTGGGGCCCGCGGACTCGGGCCTCGGTGACCCGGAGGCGGTGCAGCACTGGCGCGACGACGTCGCCGCGCTCGGCAGCGCGCCGCCGTTCCTGGTCCAGCGCCTCTGGCTGGACCGCCCGGTGCGCGAGGACCGGCCGCCGTTCCTGGGCACCGGCGGGCTCGACCCCCTCGACAACGTCTCGGTGCTCGACCGCTACGAGCGCGACGCCGCGTCCTGGGCGTCCCGGCACGGCGGGTCGGTCGTGGAGCTGCATGCCTACTCCGCGGCGGTACCCGACGGCGTGGACGAGGCCGCCTGGACCGCGGACCTGCGTGCGCGGTGCCTGGCCCGGCTGCACGAGCTGTACCCGGAGACCGCCGGCGCCCGGATCACCGGGGAGCTCGTGCAGTGGCGCGCGGACTGCCCGATGTTCGGCGTCGGCGACTTCGCCCGCCGCCCGACCGTCGCGACCCCGCTGGACGGGCTGGTGCTCGCCGGCGACGGCATCCGGATCGACCTGCCCGTCGCGCTCATGGAGCGGGCGGCCGCCACCGGGTGGCAGGCGGCGAACCGCCTGCTCGCCGGCTGGGGGCTCGCCGGGCATCCCCTCGAGACCGTCCCGACCGGCGGGCGGCTCGGCCCGCTCCGGCGCGCCGCCGAGTACGCGATGCGGTCCCGCTGACCCTGCCGACCTGCGAAGGAACCCGCCATGACCCTCCTGTCCCGCCTCACCGGCCGATGGCCGGGCACCTGGCCGCTGCAGCCGCTGCCGTCGTCGCAGTGGGCCCGCCAGGAGCCGACCTACGCCGGCGCCGACCCGAAGCTGATCGCCGCGGCGCTGGAGCGGGCCCAGGCCCGCAGGTCCGGGAACTGGTTCGTCCTCGCGGCGAGCCGCGAGATCCGGGCCGACCGCCCGTTCGGCACCCGGGTCGGCGGCGCCGAGCTGGTGGCCTGGCGCGACGAGGACGGTGACGTGCGGATCGGGCCCGGCGCCTGCCCCCACCTCGGCGCGCCGATGGCGCTCGCCGCCGTCGACTGCGGCGAGCTGGTCTGCCGCTGGCACGGGCTGCGGCTCGGGGCCCGCACCGGCCCCGGCTGGGCCCTGCACCCCGCGCACGACGACGGCGTGCTCGTCTGGGTCCGGCTCGACGAGCTCGGCGGCGAGGAGCCGAGCGGCGCGCCGGTCGTCCCGGCCCGCCCCGCCGGCCGGACACTGGACGCGGTCACCACGCTCACCGGTGTCTGCGAGCCGGAGGACATCGTCGCGAACCGGCTCGACCCCTGGCACGGGGCGTGGTTCCACCCGTACTCGTTCCAGCGGCTCGACGTGGAGTCCGCGCCGGCCGTCACCGACGTGACCGAGTCCGACGACCGGTTCCTCGTCACCGTCACCTTCAAGGTCGGGCCGGGCCTCGGCGTGCCGGTGCGGGCCGAGTTCGTGTGCCCGGAGCCGCGCACCGTCGTCATGCGGATCGTCGAGGGCGAGGGTGTCGGCAGCGTCGTCGAGACGCACGCGACGCCGCGCGGTGCCGGCCGCGACGGGCGGCCCCGGACGTCGGTGATCGAGGCCGTCGTCGCCGGGTCGGATCGTCCCGGGTTCGCCGTCGCCTCCCGGATCGCCCCGGCGCTGCGGCCGGCGATGGCGAAGGCCGCGACGAGGCTGTGGCGCGACGACCTCGACTACGCCGAGCGCCGCTACGAGATGCGGACCCGCTAGTCCCCGACGCCTGCGCGGTCCCGCGGGCCGGGCCCGCTCGCCGCCGCGGGGGTACCGGCGGCCGGGGCACCGGGCACGACCGTCGTGCGCTCGGGACCGGTACGGTGCCCGACGGGCTCACCGCGGCGGACGGCGAACCAGGTCCGCCTGCCGGTCTCGTACCAGCGCCGGGTCTTGCGGACCGGCAGGTACTGGATGGCGCGATGGCTGCGGTAACGCCACGGCGGCATCGGCCCCAGCCGGGCACACATCGCGGCCGCGAAGTCGGCCACGTCCCGGTCGGTGTAGCGGTCCATCTGCTCGAACCAGGCCATGCTGCTGCGCGCCGACGCCTGGGTCTGCTGCAGCGGACGCCGGCGCTGCCGCTCGTAGGTGTTCAGGGCACCGGTCAGGTCGTCCGGCCGCCCGAGGAGGCTGTGCGCGAGCGACACCGCGTCGAGGATCGCCAGCCGGGTGCCGGAGCCGATCGTGAAGTGGGTGGTGTGGGCGGCGTCGCCGACCAGGACGACGCCGTCGTGGTGCCAGCGCTCGTTGACCACCTCGGGGAAGTGCCGCCACTGCGCCGGCTCACCGCGGGACGAGCCGATCAGGCGGTGTCCCCTCAGCGTCCCGGCGAAGATCTGTTCCATCAACGCGGTGCTCTCCGCGGGGGTCGTCGTGGCGAGCCCGAGGCCGTCCCAGGTCTCCTGCCGGCACTCGACGATGAAGGTGCTGGTCCCGGAGCTCGTCGGGTAGGCGTAGCACCAGACCCACCCCGACGGGGTCTCGACGAAGTCGAAGACGAACGTGCTGAACACGCGGTCGGTGCCCAGCCAGATGTAGGGGTTCCCGCCCGTCCGGACCGTGGTGCCGAACGCGCCGCCGTAGAGGGTGCGCACCCGGCTGTTCGCGCCGTCCGCGGCGACCACGAGATCGGCGGACGGAAGGTCGGCCGGCTCGGCGACCTCCTGCTCGTGGAGGACCTCGACGCCCAGGTCGGTGGCCCGCTCGGTGAGGATCCGCTGCATCGCCGCCCGGCCCACGCTGTAGCCGTAGCCGCCGAGGTAGGCGGTCCGCCCGCGCATCCGGATCTCCTGCTCCTGCCACAGCGCGGACACCGCCCGCAGCCTGCGGCCGCTCTCGGCGTCGTTGCGGTAGAGGGTGTCGAGCAGATTGTCCTTGTAGACGACACCCCAGCCGTAGGTCGCGCCGGGCGGATCGCGGTCGAGGACGGTGATCTCGTGTCCGGCGTCGCGCAGCTTGGCGGAGAGGGCGAAGTACAGGCCGGCGGGTCCCCCGCCGACGCACACGATCTTCATGAGGAGGTGGTCCCTAAGGTCGTAGGTGTTCGGGGTTGGTGCCCCGGATGCCCGGGACGACGGGGTGTGGCTGATGAGGTGTTGTCGCTTCGGTGGCTCGGAAGGAATGGCCGCCCCGTCGTGCTGGACAGGCCTGGCCACTGATTCGGATCTGTGCGGACCGTCGCTGATTAGGGACCTGATGGCGGGTTGTCCACGGGCGTGACCTGCAACGACAGGAGCCTGCGCGTGGCGCAACGGCCAGTGATCTGGATCGGGATCGACGTCGGGAAGAGGACGCACCATGCGTGCGCGATCGATACCGACGGCAAGGTGGTGTTCTCCCGCAAGGTCAGCAACGACCAGGCCGCGATCGAGGCGTTGCTGGCCCGCGCTGCGGAAGCGGCCCAGGACGTGCGGTGGGCCATCGACCTGACCTGCAGCTATGCGGCGCTGCTGCAGGTGGTCCTCACCGCGGCCGACCAGCAGGTGGTCTATGTCCCCGGTCGGGTCGTCGACCGGATGAGCGGCGTGTTCCGGGGCGAGGCCAAGACCGACGCCCGTGACGCGAAGGTCATCGCCGAGACCGCCCGCATGCGCGGCGCCGACCTCACCACGGTCACCGCCACTGATGAGACCACTGCCGAACTGGCCCGGCTCGTGGCCCATCGCGAGGACCTGATGGCCGACTGGGTGCGCGGGGTCAACCGGCTGCGTGACCTGCTCGGGTCGATCTTTCCCGGTCTCGAGGCGGCATTCGACTATTCCACCCGCAGCGCTCTGGTGCTGGTCACCGGGTTCCAGACACCCCAGGCCCTCCGGGACGCCGGCGAGGCAGGGGTGATCGAGTACCTGCGTGCCCATCGGGCGTGGGCACCGGGTATTGCTGCGATGGCCGCCACCGCGGTCGAGGTCGCCCACGCCCAGACCGTGGCACTGCCCAGCGAGACGCGGACCGCGATCCTTGTTGCCGGCCTGGCCCGACGACTGCTGGAACTCGACCGGGAGATCAAGGACACCGACAAGCTGATCACCACCGTGTTCCGCTCCCACCCGGACGCGGCGATCATCGAGTCGCTGCCCGGTCTCGGACCCATCCTGGGCGCGGAGTTCCTCACCGCCACCCACGGCGGTGTCGGCCCTGAACTGGGCGGATTCACCTCTCCAGGGCGGCTGGCCTCCTACGCCGGACTCGTCCCGGTGCCCCAGGACTCCGGCCGGATCAGCGGGAACCTGCGTCGCCCACGACGCTACAACCGCCGCCTGCGGCGAGTGTTCTACATGGCCGCACTGTCCAGCCTCAAGGTCAATGGCCCGTCCCGGGCCTTCTACCAGCGCAAACGCAGCGAAAGAATGCTTCATACCCAGGCTCTGCTCGCCTTGGCCAGACGCCTGGTCGACG
This sequence comes from Pseudonocardia sp. EC080619-01, assembly GCF_001420995.1. Classification (NCBI taxonomy): domain Bacteria; kingdom Bacillati; phylum Actinomycetota; class Actinomycetes; order Pseudonocardiales; family Pseudonocardiaceae; genus Pseudonocardia; species Pseudonocardia sp. EC080619-01. The sequence continues at coordinate 37,001 of NZ_CP012184.1, forward strand.
TCCTGTGGGCCCTGCTGCGTGACCGGAGGATGTTCACCATCACCGCACCACAACCCGCTATCGCGGCTTGACACGGTCATTCGGATTCCCTTCGACCGGATGGGAAACGGGGTGTGGGGCGGGCTCGGGGCCGGGCGGCACCTCGGCGCGCCGGTGACGGCCGTTGCGGGGCGCGCCGCCCGGGACGTCGGAGGTGCCGGGCACCCGCACGACCCGCTGCGGTCGCTCGGACGGGCGGTGGTGCAGGCGGTACAGGTCGGCGTAGCGCCCGTCGGCCCGCATCAGCTCGTCGTGGGTGCCGGCCTCGGTGATGCGGCCGTGGTCGACGTGCACGATCCGGTCGGCATCGGCCACGGTCAGCAGGTTGTGCGAGATGACGACCGTCGTGCGGCCCGCCATGAGCCGCCGCAGCGGGGCGAGGATCCGCTCCCCCGCCTCCGCGTCGAGGCTCGCGGTGGGCTCGTCGAGCAGCAGGACGGGGGCGTCGCGGACCATCGCGCGGGCGATCGCGATCCGCTGGCGCTGGCCCCCCGAGAGCAGGCGGCCACGCTGCCCGACCCTGGTCTCGTAGCCGTCGGGCAGGGCGCTGACGAACTCGTGGGCGTCGGCGGCCCGGGCCGCCGCGACGACCGCGGCGTGGTCGGCGTCCGGGCGCCCGGCGAGGATGTTCTCCTCGATGGTGCCGTCGAGCAGCAGGGTCTCCTGCAGGACGATCGCGACCGCCCCCCGCAGCGCGTGCGGGTCCAGGTCCCGCAGGTCGTGACCGTCCAGGGTGATCCGGCCCTCGGTCGGGTCGTAGAAGCGGAGCAGCAGTTTCATCAGTGTCGTCTTGCCGGCCCCGCTGGCGCCGACGATCGCGGTGGTCTCCCCCGGCGCGGCGGTGAACCCGATGTCGTGCAGCACCTCGGTGCGGGACTCCGGGTAGCGGAACCCGACACCGTCGAGCCGGAGCAGGCCGCGCGGCCGGGCCAGGCGCACCGGGTGCTCCGGGACGGCGACGTCCGGCTCCTGGTCGAGCAGCTCGACGATCCGCTCGGCACCGGCGGCGGCGGCGAAGACCGTGTTCGAGAGCTGTCCCAGGCCCCGGACCGGGCCGTAGAGCTGCGACAGGTAGATGAGGAACGCCAGCAGGCCGCCGAGGCTGATCTGCTCGAGCGACAGCTGCCAGATCCCGACGCCGACGACCGTCATCACCCCGACGACCTGGAACAGGTCGATCGTCGGTCCGAACATCGCCGCGATCCGGGCCGCGGCGAGCTGGGCCCGCACGGTGCCCCGTGCCTGCTCGTCGAACCGGTCGACCTCGGCGCCCTCCCGGCCGTAGGCCTGCACCAGGATCGCGTTGCCGAGGCTCTCCTCGGCCACCACGTTGACCGAACCGCTGCGCCGGCGCACCTCGCGCGACGCCAGCTTGATCCGGCGGGAGAACGAGCGGGCGATCAGCCAGAAGAACGGGACGGCGATCATCGAGATCACCGCGAGCTGCCAGTTCAGGTAGAACATCACGCCGCCGAAGATCCCTATCTTGATCAGGGCGGAGAGCGCCTGTGCGATTCCGGCGAGCAGCAGCGCCTCGATCGTCGCGACGTCACCGGAGAGGCGGGTCAGGATGTCGCCGAGACGACGACGGTCGAAGAATCCGACCGACAGCGTGTGCAGGTGCGCGAACACCCGGGTCCGCATCCGCCGGAGAAAGTTCTGTCCGATCCAGACCGCGAGGTACTGATCGAAGAATCCGACGACCCCGCCGAGCAGGGTCAGTCCGACATATCCGGCGACGACGAGGGGAAAGGCGCCGAAATCACGGGGAGTGAGCACGTCGTCGACGAGGACCTTGAACATCCAGATGACGGCGGCCTCGAGCGCCGGGGTCACCACGATGAAGAACAACGTCAGGCACAGCCACCCGCGGAACGGACGGACGTCCGGTGCGAACCTGCGGAAGATCTCGACGACGGTCTTCGCCGGGACCGGCTCCACCAGCCCCTCGGCCGTCTCGCCGGGCCGCAGCATCTCCCGGAGCCGCTCCCGCACCGCACCCGCCCGTCGTCGCACGCCCACCTCCGCTCGTCCCTGCACGTCATGTCCCGTACGTCACGCTCCGGGCAGGCGGTGGCCCGTAGACCGAGGTCCAGGGACATCGGGGCCACCGCCCACGTCATCGACCTAGCACCGGTGCGGGCTCAGCAGTCGGAGTTGCTGCCCCAGCCGCCCCACCCCTTTCCCCAGCTGTCGTCATCGTCGTCGTCGTGCTTGCGGTGCCAGTCGCCCCAGCCACCCCAGCCGCCCCAGCTTCCCCAGTCGTCGTCCTTGTCGTCGTGGCCGTTCCACCAGCCACCCCAGTGATCACCCATCGTGATCCACCTTCTTCTCGGTGCGGGAGGACCGCCGTCGACGGCCCCCGGAGTCCGCTCCGGCCCGGATCCGTCCAACGCGTGGGCGGAGGGGTGCCGATCGCCGCCTCCGATCGCCGGACTCGGCGGCCGGAGCGGGGCCGTTTCGCGGCGCCGGAACAACTCACTCGATTGCAGGACCGAAACCATTCATCGGTGTCGCGACGATTCGTCGACAGCAGACACCGTTCATTCGAACCCTATTCCGGCGTAGCCGGTGAAATGCGACGGAAGCGCCGGGAGTGGCGTCGGGACCGAAAGGGAACACCGGTCGACCGGGGACCGTACGGCATTCTGCGGAGACCCGTCACGACGTCCCGCGGTTCTCAACCACCGGATTGACGACATCCGGGCGACTCAGCGCCCCGGGAGCGCCGGGCCCGCCTTGCGCAGCGTCCGGGGCGGGACGCCGAACCAGCGCCGGGACGCCCGGGTCAGCGCGGACTGCTCGGCCAGCCCCACCATCGCGGCGATCTGGGTGAAGGGCAGGTCGGAGCGGGTGACGAGGCGCTCGGCAGTGTCCCGCCGTGCGTCGTCGACGATCTGCTCGAACGTGGTGTCCTCGGCGGCGAGGTGGCGCTGCAGGGTCCGCGGGTGCACCCGCAGCAGCCGTGCGACCGCACCGATCCGGACCGGGCCCGTCCCGAGCGACCGGTCGACCGCCGTCCGGACCCGGTCGGTGACCCGGCGGTCCGGGCGGTCGAAGTGCGTCTCCAGGTACTCGATCGCGATGTCGCGGACGGCCTGGTCGCCGTCGAGCGGCCGGCGCGGCAGGTCGGCGGGCACCCGCAGCACGGCGGTCGGCCGGTCGAACCGGACCTCTGCGCCGAAGAACTCGCGGTAACGCCGTTCAGAAGCGAGTGCCGGGTGCGGCAGGTGTACCGAGCGGAGCCCGTACCCGCCCCCCGACAGCAGCCCGATGATCCGGTGCAGCACGCCGACCCCGAGGTCGGCCACGTGCGGCGGGAGGCGCTCGGTGCTGCCGTACTCGACGCCGGTGACCCCCGCGACGTGCTCCGGGTCCGGCACGGCGGCGATGCGGAGCGCGGGACTGTGCACGTAGAGGTACTTCGAGGCGCAGTCGAGCGCGGCGCCCAGGGTCGGCGAGTTCTGGACGGCGACGGCGAGCGGCCCGAGGATCTCCGGCCCCTGCCGCTCGGCCAGGCGCAGGCCCAGGTCGCTGCAGTCCAGCTCCGCCGCCGCGGTCTCGAGGACGAGCGCGACCGCGCGGGTCGGGACGAGGGCGTCCGGGTCGGCACCGTCCACGGCCTCGGCCGGGATGTGGAACCGGTCGAGCATCGCGGCCCCGTCCCCGCCCAGCTCGTCGACCAGCCCGGGCAGGCCGCGCAGCGCTCTCGCCCGGGTGAGCGATCCCGTCCCCATGTCGTCCGAGGGTAAGTTGTTGTCGCGCACAGTCAAGTTACCCGCGGTAGGTTACGGGCAGAATCGACCGCAGCGAACACCATCACCGCAGACGGTGCACGAACAGCGCAGACAGGAGGCCGCTGGAATGACGCAGCCCACCGCGACGCCCGGGCCGGGCGCCACCGCCGGGCCCGAGCACCACGACGTGATCATCGTCGGTGCCGGTCTGTCCGGGATCGGTGCCGCCTGCCGGCTCCAGCAGGAGCTCCCCGGCAAGGACTACGCGATCCTCGAGGGCCGGGAGAACGTCGGCGGGACCTGGGACCTCTTCCGGTACCCGGGCATCCGCTCCGACTCGGACATGTTCACACTCGCCTACCCGTTCCGGCCCTGGCGCGAGCGCAAGTCCATCGCCGACGGCGCCGACATCCGGCGCTACATCGTCGACACCGCCCGCGAGTACGGCGCGCTGGACCGGATCCGGTTCGGCAACCGCGTCGTCGGCGCCTCCTGGGACTCCGCGGCCGCGCTCTGGACCGTGCGCACCGAGACCGCCGACGGCCCGCGCACCTACACCTGCGCGTTCCTGTTCATGTGCTCCGGCTACTACGACTACGACGCCGGCTACCAGCCCGAGTTCCCGGGCCGCGAGGACTTCGCCGGCACCTGGGTGCACCCGCAGTTCTGGCCCGAGGACCTCGACCACGCCGGGAAGAAGATCGTCGTCATCGGCTCCGGCGCCACCGCGGTGACGCTGATCCCGTCGCTGGCCGACCAGGCCGAGCACGTGACGATGCTGCAGCGCTCGCCGTCCTACCTGACGGTGCTGCCGAGCACCGACCCGATCGCCGACCGCCTGCGGAAGTACCTGCCCGCGAAGGTCGCGCACCACATCCTGCGGCTGCAGTACGTGACGCTGACCCAGGCGTTCTACCAGCTCGCCCGCCGCCGCCCGGAGCGCGTGAAGAAGGTCCTGCGCGGTCTCGCCCTGAAGTTCCTCAAGGACGAGTCCTACGTCGACCGGCACTTCACCCCCAGCTACGAACCGTGGGACCAGCGGCTGTGCGTGATCCCGGAGGGCGACTTCTTCAGATCCATCAACGCAGGGCGCGCCTCGGTCGTGACCGACCACATCGACCGGATCACCGAGAAGGGGATCCGGCTGCGCTCCGGTGAGGAGCTGCCCGCCGACGTCGTCGTCTCGGCGACCGGGCTGTCCCTGAAGCCGCTGGGCGGCATGACCATCCACGTCGACGGCGAGCAGGTCGACATCGGCAAGACGGTCACCTACCGCGGCCTGATGCTCTCCGGCGTGCCGAACCTGGCGTTCTGCATCGGCTACGTCAACGCGTCCTGGACGCTGCGGGCCGACCTCGTCGCCCGCTACGTGCCGCGCCTGCTCGGGATGATGGACCGCGAGCGCGTCGCCGTCGCGACCCCCGCGCCCACGGTCTCGCCGGACCGCCCCCTGCTGGACCTCGCGTCCGGCTACGTCAAGCGCTCCGAGCACCTCTTCCCGCGGCAGGGCCGCACGGACCCGTGGCGGCTGCGGCAGAACTTCTTCCTCGACGCCGTCGGGCTCGGCCGGGCCGACCTGAAGAAGGACATGCTGCTCACCCCGGCGTCCGCGGTCGGCGCCCGGTCCGCCGCGGTGCCCCGCCCGTCGGTCGCCGGCATCGCGGCCGACGCCCCCACCGAGACGCAGGAGGTGGCCTCGTGAGCCGCACCCCGTTCCGCTTCGCCGAGGGCACCGCCGTCGTCACCGGTGCCGCCGGTGGCATGGGCGAGCACGTGGCCCGGCTCCTCGCCGAACGCGGCAGCGACCTCGTCCTGGCCGACCGCGACGGCGACCGGCTCGAGACCGTCGCCACCGCGATCCGGGACAGGCACCCCGGCCTGTCGGTGACGACCGAGACCGTCGACCTCGCCGACCGCGACGCCGTCGACGCGCTCGCCGGCCGGATCCTCGCCGGGCACCCGGAGGTCCGGCTGCTCGTCAACAACGCCGGCGTCGCGCTCGGCGGCGACTTCGCCCGGCTGACCCTCGACGAGTTCGACTGGGTCATGGACGTCAACTTCCGGGCCCCGGTCCGGCTCACGCACGCCCTCCTCCCGGCCCTCACCGCACGCCCCGGCGCGCACGTCGTCAACGTGTCCAGCCTGTTCGGCCTGATCGGGCCGCCCGGGCAGTCGGCCTACTCGTCGTCGAAGTACGCGCTGCGCGGCTTCTCCGAGGTCCTCCGTGCCGAGCTCGCGCAGGTCGGTACCGGTGTCACCACGGTGCACCCCGGCGGCATCCGGACGAACATCGCGCGCTCGGCGCGGGTCGGGGTCAACATCCCCGCCGCGGAGGCGGAGAAGGGCCAGCGGGACTTCGACAAGCTGCTCACCTTCCCGGCGGACCGGGCCGCCGAGCTGATCGTCGAGGCGGTCGCGAAGCGCAGGCCCCGGCTGCTGATCGGTGCCAGCGCACGGATCCCGGACGCGCTGGCCCGGATCGCACCGGCGCACGGCATGACGCTCCTCTCCCGGCTGCTCGGCGCCTCCGCGCGACGGCCGGCGACGGCGGGTGCCCGGTGAGCGGGGACGCGCTGCCCGCCACCCGGCTCGTCGACGTCGGCGGCACCCGCATCCGGGTCCGCGAGTCCGGCGACCCCGCGGGCGAGCCGGTGCTGCTGCTGCACGGCATCGGGCGCAGCCTGGAGGACTGGGACGCCCAGCACGACCTGCTGGCCGGGTACCGGGTGCTCGCCGCCGACCTCGCCGGGTTCGGGTACTCCGACCGGGTCCCGGGCCCGGCCACGATGGAGAAGCTCGCCGACACCGCCGTCGCGACCCTCGACGCGCTCGATGAGACCCGCCCGGCACACGTCATGGGCAACTCGCTGGGCGGCGCGGTCGCCCTGCTGATCTCGGTGCGGCGTCCCGAGCGGGTCGCGTCGCTGGTGCTCGCCGACCCGGCCGGGTTCGGGTCCGAGGTGACACCGGCGCTGCGCATCCTCGGGGTGCCGGTGCTCGGCCGGTTCCTGATGGGCCGGTTCGACGAGCGTGCCGCCCGGCAGACCGAGCGCTCGCTGTTCGTGGACCGGTCCCTGGTCACCGAGGAGCGGGTGCGGCGGGGCCTGGAGATCGGGCGACGGCCGGAGTTCGCGCAGACCTTCCTGGAGATCGCCACCGAGCTGGGCACGATCCGCGGTGTGCGGGCGGGCTGGCGCACGGCGCTGCTCGCGGCGGCCGCGCGGGCGCCCCGGCCGACCCTCGTCGTCTGGGGCGAGCGGGACGTCATCCTTCCGGTCGCGCAGCTGCGGGCGGCGGCGCGGGCGCTGCCGCACGTCACGACGCACGTCTTCGGACGGGTGGGGCACATGCCGCAGATCGAGGTGCCGGAGCGGTTCGCCGCGCTGGCCCGCGACCACCTCGCTCAGGCCGGGCGGCGGACCAGCATCTCCAGCGAGACGCGGGCCGGCACCGCGTAGGGCAGGACGACGGCGGCCGGCCCGTCCACGGTCAGCCAGGTGCGCGTCCCCCGCCCGGACGCCCGCACCCCGTGGCCGAGGGAGAGCCGCAGCGGGCCGGCCGCCACGTCCCACGCCCAGGTGCGGGCGTCCTCGTCGGCCGTGGTCACCGCGAACGCGACCCGGGTGCCCAGGGGGCCGCGGACGTGGCCGGTGGAGCCCGCCCGGATCCGCGGGTCCGAGCAGTCGACGCCGACGATGTAGGGCGCCCACTCCGGCCAGCGGGCCGGGACGGCGTAGCGCTCCCACACCTCGTCGGCGGGCTGCGGTCCGCGGGCGTGCAGCGTCAGGCGCATGCCCCGATCCTGACCCGGCGGGCGGTGCGGCGCAGCGGGAGCGGGCCCGGAGGCCGGGCCCGCCGCGCGGCCCGGCCGTCCCGCCCGTAACGTCCGTATCATGCGGATCACGGCGCACGACCGGGCTCGGCGGCCCGGGCCCCCGACCCGTCCCTCCCGGCCGCTCCGGCACACCCGCCGCCGGCTCGCCGCACTCGCCTACCTCCCCGTCGTCGCTGTCGTCGCTGCCTGCGGCACCGGCCCGAACCCGGTCACCAACGCCGTGTCGGGCAGCGAGGCACCGGTCGGCGCGGCCGCGGCGGATCTGGTCCCGGCGCAGGTCGCGGTGCCGGACGGGATGGCGACCGGGCCGTTCGACCAGCCCCGCGAGGCACTGGTCCCGCAGGGCTGGACCATGTCGGTGTTCGCGCGCGTCCCGAACGCCCGGCTCGCCGCGTGGACGCCCGACGGGAACCTGCTGGTGTCGGTCCCGGACGAGGGCCGGGTCCTGCTCCTCGACCCCTCGGGTGGGCAGCGCCCCCTGCTGGAGGGCCTCACCCAGCCGCACGGGCTGGCGTTCTCCCCGGACGGCGCGACGCTCTACGTCGCCGAGTCGGACCGGGTCGCGTCCTGGTCCTACGCCGGCGGCGCGGCGACCGGCGAGCAGGTCGTCGCCGACGGCCTGCCCGACGCCAACAGCCCCGACCTGCGCGGTGCCTACGGCCACGAGCTGAAGTCCGTCGCGGCCGGTCCGGACGGCACGGTCTACGTGTCGATCGGCTCGACCGGGAACATCTCGGTGGAGGACCTCGACGCCACCCCGCCGCGGGCGTCGATCCTGCGGGTGCCGCCGGGTGGCGGGCCTGCCGAGCCGTTCGCCGTCGGCGTGCGGAACGGGACCGGGCTCGCGGTCGCGCCGGACGGCGCGGTGTGGTCGGCGGTCAACGGCCGCGACAACGTGCCCTACCCCTACGACCGGCCCTACGGCGACGCCACCGGTTCGTCGTTCGGCGAGGTGATCGACGAGTACGTGACCGCGCACCCGGCCGAGTCGCTCGCGAAGCTGACGCCGGGCCGGAACCTCGGCTGGCCGTACTGCAACCCGGAACCCGACACCGATCCCGGGGTGCAGGGCAGCGCGCAGGACTTCACCGACGTCCCGCAGGTCGCCGACGCCGAGATGAACCCGGGCGGCCGCGAGCTGGACTGCGCGTCGCTCGCACCGGTGGAGCAGGCGTTCCCGGCGCACTCGGCCCCGCTGGGCCTGGCCTTCACCTCCGCGGCGCTCCCCGCCCCGTTCGGCGGCGGCGCGCTGGCCGGCGTGCACGGGTCGTGGAACGCCGACCCGCCGCGGGCGCCCGAGGTCGCGTTCTTCCCCTACGCCGACGGCCGCATGGGACCGCAGCAGACGCTGGTCGGCGGGTTCCAGGACCCGTCGGGCGCGCGCTGGGGCCGCCCCGTCGCGGCCGTCACCGGCCCGGACGGCGCCGTCTACGTCACCGACGACGACGCCGGTGCCGTCTACCGCGTCGCCCCGCCCGGGCGCTGAGGCCGGGTACCGTCGCGAGGGGCGTCGGCACCGGCCCGGGGCCGGGAGGGGTACCGATGCGGATCGTGGACTGGGCGGACGAGAGCGACGGCGGACCGGCCGTCGTCCTGCTCGACCAGCGGGCGCTGCCGCACCACACCACCCACCTGCACCTGACCACCGTCGACGGCGTGATCGACGCCGTCCGCTCGCTCGCGGTGCGGGGAGCCCCGAGCCTGGGGCTGGCGGGTGCGTTCGGCGTCGCGCTGGCCGCCCACGTGCACGGGACCGCCACCCCGGTCGCCGTCGCCGCCGTACGGGCCGCGGCCGAGCGGATCGCGACGGCCCGGCCGACCGCGGTGCCGCTCTCGCTCGGGGTCCGGCGGGCACTGGGCGCGCTCGACGGCGGACCCGCCGCGGTGCTGGCCGAGGCGCGCGCGGCCGCCGACGACAACGCCCGCACCAACGCGGCCGCGGCCGGCCGCGCCGCCGACCTGCTGCAGGAGCGGTGCCCGGACCGGCCGCTCCGCGCCCTGACCGTCTGCAACACCGGACCGCTCGCCACCGGCGCCGTCGGCACCGCCCTCGGCGCGATCCTGCGGCTGCACGAGCGCGGCGCGCTCGCCGAGGTGCTGGCCTGCGAGACGCGGCCGCTGCTGCAGGGCGCCCGGCTGACGGTCTGGGAGCTCGCGCGGGCCGGGGTGCCGCACCGGCTGTGCGTCGACTCCGCCGGGCCCGCCGCGATCGCTGGCGGCCTCGTCGACGTCGTGCTCGCCGGGGCCGACCGGATCGCCGCGAACGGCGACGTCGCGAACAAGATCGGCACCTACATGCTGGCCTGCGCCGCGGCCCGCTCCGGTGTCCCGTTCGTGGTCGTGGCGCCGGAGGAGACCGTCGACCCGGGGACCCCGACCGGCGACGGGATCGTCGTCGAGGAGCGCGACGCCGCCGAGGTCCGCGAGCACGGCGGGGCGCTGGTCACGCTGCCCGGCACCCCCGTCTACAACCCGGCGTTCGACGTGACCCCGCACGACCTCGTGACGGCGGTGGTCACCGAGTCCCGGGTGTGGTCGCCCGCACCCGCCGCTTCTGCGCTGCGAACCGCCGTACCGCCTCGCTGATCTCCGCGGCGGACAGCAGCCGGGGCTCGCCGGCGGCGCGGGCGCGCAGCCACACCTCGCAGAGCCACTCGAGCTGGCGGGCACCGTCGTAGGCGGCGCCGAGCGTGTCGCCGAGGACGAGCGTGCCGTGGTTGCCGAGCACGACCGCGGTGGAGTCCCCCAGGGCGGCGACGGCGTTCGCGACGAGCTCGTCGCTGCCGAACGGCGCGTACCCGGCGACCCGTACCGACCCGCCGAACATGGCGAGCTGGTAGTGCACCGGGGGGACCTCGTCCACGAGCAGCGACGTCGCGACGGCCGCCGGCGAGTGGGTGTGCACGACCGCGGTGGTGCCGGGGCGGGCGTGCGCGGCCAGGTGCAGCGCGAGCTCGCTGGTCGGCTCGCGGTCCCCGGCGGCGACCGTGCCGGCGTCGTCGACCAGCACGACGTCGGACGGGGTCATCGTCTCGTAGTCCACCCCGGACGGTGTGACGGCGATCAGGTCACCGGTCCGCAGCGACAGGTTGCCCGACGTGCCGACGACCAGGCCGTCGCGCACCATCCGGCGCGACCAGGTGCAGAGGGACTCGCGGGCGGCGGTGTGATCGGCCGGGGAGGGATGCGGGGTCACGGCGTCCAGCATGCCCGGCGGATCCGCCCTACCCGTGGGTAGCTCCGATCGTGCAGGATCGCGCCATGGACGCCGATGTCATCGTGGTCGGGGCCGGGCTCGCCGGGCTGGTCGCCGCCGCCGAGATCGCCGACGCCGGGCGCTCGGTGATCGTGCTGGACCAGGAGCCGGAGCAGAACCTGGGGGGCCAGGCGTTCTGGTCGCTCGGCGGGCTGTTCCTGGTGGACACCCCCGAGCAGCGGCGCACCGGGATCCGGGACTCGGCCGACCTGGCGCTGTCGGACTGGCTGGGGTCGGCCGCGTTCGACCGGGGCGTCGACGACCCGTCCGGCGAGGACTTCTGGGCCCGCCAGTGGGCGACGGCCTACGTGCACTTCGCGGCCGGTGAGAAGCGGGCGTGGCTGCACGAGCAGGGGGTGCGGTGGCTGCCGGTCGTCGGCTGGGCCGAGCGCGGCGGGCACCTCGCCGACGGGCACGGCAACTCCGTACCCCGCTTCCACCTGACCTGGGGCACCGGGCCGGGTGTGCTGGAGCCGTTCGTCCGGCGGGTCCGCGCGCACGCCGACGCCGGCCGCATCACGCTGCGGTTCCGGCACCGGGTGGACGAGCTCGCCCTCACCGACGGGGTCGTCGAGGGGGTGCACGGCGCCGTGCTCGCCCCCGACGGCGCCGAGCGGGGCGCCGCGACCAACCGGGACGTGATCGGCGAGTTCACCGTCCGGGCGGGGGCGGTGCTCATCACCTCCGGCGGGATCGGCGGGGACCACGACCTCGTGCGGGCGAGCTGGCCCGACCGGCTGGGGACGCCGCCGTCGCACATGGTGTCCGGGGTGCCCGCGCACGTCGACGGCCGCATGCTCGCGATCACCGGGCGCAGCGGCGGGCGGATCGTGAACTCCGACCGGATGTGGCACTACACCGAGGGCGTGCAGAACCACTCCCCGGTCTGGGAGAACCACGGCATCCGGATCATCCCCGGTCCGTCGTCGCTGTGGCTCGACGCCACCGGACGGCGGCTGCCGGCGCCGAACTTCCCCGGCTTCGACACCCTCGGCACCCTCGGGGCGCTGCGCGCGACGGGGTACGAGCACTCCTGGTTCGTCCTGACCCGGAAGATCATCGAGAAGGAGTTCGCGCTCTCCGGGTCCGAGCAGAACCCCGACGTCACCGGCAAGGACGTCCGCGCCACGCTCGGCCGGGTCCGGCCCGGGGCGGCCGCGCCGGTCGAGGCCTTCATGGAACGCGGGGCGGACTTCGTCGTCGCCGGCACCCTCGACGAGCTCGTCGCCGGGATGAACCGCCTCACCGGCGGCACCCCCGAGCTCGACGTCGACGCGATCCGCCGCCAGGTGGTGGCCCGCGACCGGCAGATGGACCACGCCTTCACCAAGGACCTGCAGGTCATGGCGATCCACAACGCGCGCCGCACGCTCGGTGAGAAGCTCGCCCGCACGGCGCCGCCGCACCGGCTGCTCGACCCGGCCGCCGGGCCGCTGATCGCCGTCCGGATGCACGTGCTCACCCGCAAGACCCTCGGCGGGCTGCAGACCGACCTGTCCGGCCGGGTGCTCGACGGCGGCGGCTCGCCGGTACCGGGGCTGTGGGCGGCAGGCGAGGTCGCCGGGTTCGGCGGGGGCGGGGTGCACGGCTACCGGTCGCTGGAGGGGACGTTCCTCGGCGGCTGCCTGTTCTCCGGGCGCGAGGCGGGGCGGGCGATCGCGCTCGGGTAGCCGGCGGCTCGACACCTCCGGGTGTCACCCGACCAGGTCGGCCGGCGTACGGCGGAGCGGCCCCGGGGTCAGACTCGACGGACCGGCCGCGGCCGGAGGCGGGCGACGGTCGCTCCCCGCGGTGCAGCCGATGCCACCGATCGCGCCCCTCCGGGCGCAGGAAGCAGGACCGCCGTGCAGAGTCTCGTCCGCGCCGTGACCGTCACCGTGCTCGTCCTCGGCCTCGGGGCCGCAGGTGCCGGGATCGCCGCCGCCCAGCCGGCCCCGCCCGACCCGCCGCTCACCCCGGCCGACGAGCGTGCGCAGCTCGCGTGCGTACAGCGCTACCTCGACCTGACGGCCCTGCCGCAGCAGGCGCTGCAGGACCCGGCCGCGTTCTCGCTGACCGTCGCCGACGCCGCGGAGAAGTGCCACGACGTCCGCGCCCCCGCGGCGCCCACGGTGCCCACGGCGCCGCTCCCGGCCGGCTGAGCGGTCAGAGCAGGTCGCTGCGGCTGATCACACCGACCAGGACGCCGTCGTCGTCGACGACCGGGATCACCCGGAAGCCGCGCTCGGCGAGCAGCTGCTCGGCGTCCGCCAGCGGGTCGCCGGGGTGCACGGTCTCGACGTCGTAGGTCATCACCCCGGCGACCGTGCTGGCCCGGGTCCGGCGCCCGCCGTAGGTGGACCCCGCCATCAGGTCGGCCTCGGAGACGACGCCGAGCAGCCGGTCGTCGTCGTCCACGACCGGGACGGCGGTGTACCGGTAGGACAGCAGCACCTCGGCGGCCTCGTCGAGCGCGAGGCCGGGCGGGACCGCGACCAGCCCGCCGTCGGTCATGACGTCGGAGACCCGCAGCGAGGAGACCGGCCGCCCGCCGACCCGGCCCGCGCCCCGGGGTGCCATCGCCTCGGGCAGCGGCCCGCTGATCCCGGCGCCGCCGAACAGGCGGGCCGCCTTCCGGAACATCCCGCCCTCGCGGCGGGCCCGCAGCAGGTCGCTGCGGGTGATCACCCCGAGCAGCCCGCCCCGCTGGACGACGGGGACCAGGCGCAGCTCGCCGTAGACCCGCATCCGGTGCGCCACGATGGACACCGAGGTGGTGGCCTGCACGGTCACGACCTGCTCGGTCATGGCGTCACCGACCGTCGCGTTCGGATCGTCCCGGTGCCGCAGGACGTCGACGAGGCTGATCACGCCGACCAGCGAGAACCGCCGGTCGACCACGGGCAGGGCGGAGAAGCGGGCCTCCGCCATCCGCTCCTGGGCGCGGGACAGGGGTGCGTCGGCCCACACGGTGACGACACGTTCGGTCATGACGTCCCGCGCTCGCAGCACCATGCAACGACCGTAACCCCGGCGCGGGCCGCAGGGAGCGCCCGGCCCGGATCAGCGGCGTTCGATGTGGCCGAACCGGTGCCGGGTGCGGCTGATCGCCTGCTCACGCAGGACGGTGAGCAGCTCGCGGCGCCCGTCGGCGAGCACCGGGGCGTCCACGATCGACGCCCCGGCCCCTGCCGCAGCGCCGCGCAGCGCGGCGGGCACCTCGCCGAGCGCGCGGATCCGCTCGCCGGGGACGGGTTCCAGGTGCTGCCCGTCGTGGACGCCGCCGGGCAGCGGACCGCCCGGGACGGCGGGCCCGTGCAGCCGGACCGGGACACCCGCCGTCGCCGCGGCGAGCAGCACCCGCAGGACGTCGGCGCGGGTGGTGCCGGCGCCCGCCCAGACGGTGAGCGCGGGCAGCGGCCGGTAGCGGAACACGTTCGACTCGGCGGCCAGACCGGTCGGGTCGTGCTCCACGGCGAACTCGTCCCGCCAGGCGACGGCGTCCGACGCGGCCGCACGACGCAGCCGGTCCCGCTCCGCCGGGTCCAGGCCGGACGCCGCGGCGAGCACCCGCCGGGCCGCCCGCCCGGGCGTCGCGTCCCCGGCATGCGCCTCGGCCGGGGCCGGCGCGGGGCCGTCGTGCCAGGTCCCGAACTGGGCGACGTAGTTCGGCCCGCCCGGCTTCGCACCCGGGCCGAGCACCGACCCCTTCCACCCGCCGAACGACTGCCGCTGCACGACCGCGCCCGTGATGTGCCGGTTCACGTAGGCGTTGCCGACCTCGGCGCGGGCACACCAGTGCGCGATCTCGTCCTCGTCCAGGGAGTGGATGCCGCCGGTGAGACCGAAGCCGGTGCCGTTCTGGAACGCGATGGCCTCGTCGAGGTCGCGGGCCGCCATGAGGCCGAGCACCGGGCCGAAGCACTCGGTGCGGTGGAACCAGCTGCCCGGCGCCACCCAGGCCCGGACACCCGGGGACCACAGGCGCTCGCCGAGCCGCCGCGGCGCGACCAGCCACCGCTCCCCCGGCTCCAGCGTCGTCAGCGCACGGTGCAGCTTCTCCGACGGCTCGTCGACGAGCGGCCCCGTCGTCGAGCCGAGGTCGGTCCCGGGGCCGACGTGCAGGCTCCGGACGGCGTCGACGAGCTGGCGGCGCAGCCGTCGCCCCGTCGCCGAGCCGGTCGCGGCCGGGCCCACCAGGATCCCCAGCGAGGCCGCCGAGCACTTCTGCCCGGCGTGCCCGAACGCGGAGCGGACGAGATCGGCGACGGCCAGGTCCGGGTCGGCCGCCGGAGTGATCACCAGCGCGTTCTTGCCGCTGGTCTCGGCGACCAGGTTCAGGTCCGGCCGCCACGAGCGGAAGAGGGCGGCCGTCTCGGACGCGCCGGTCAGGACCACCCGGTCGACCCCGGGGTGGGTGACCAGCCGCCGTCCCGCGTCGCCCTCGTCGGCCGGGAGCAGCTGCAGCGCGTCGGCCGGGACACCGCCGCGGTGCAGCGCGGCGACCCCGGCCTCGGCGCACGCCCGCACCTGCGGGGCGGGCTTGAGCAGGACGGGCGCGCCCGCCGCCAGCGCCGCCAGGCAACCACCGAGCGGGATCGCGACCGGGAAGTTCCACGGCGGGGTCACCGCGACGACCCGGTCCGGGGTGAAGGGGGCACCGGCGAGCTCGGCGGCGCGCTCGGCGTAGTACGCGGCGAAGTCGACGGCCTCGGAGATCTCGGGGTCGGCCTCGGCGACGGTCTTGCCGCCCTCGGCGATCATGACGGCGAGCAGCGTCCCGCGGGCGGCGGCCAGTGCCCGTGCGGCGCGGCGCAGGACCGCGGCCCGCTCCGCGGCGGGCACGTCGCGCCAGCCGGAGGCCGCGGCCCGGCGCACGGCGGCGTCGACCTCGCCGGGGTCGGTGACGACCGGGACCCGCGGCACCGCGACCGCACCGCCGGCCGCGGTCGTGGCGGCGTGGCGGGCCCACACCCGGTTCGCGGGCAGGGACGGGTCGGTGTCGGGCTCGTTCCGGAAGCCCGGTGGGACGGGTGCGTCGCCCACCGGCCCGTCCTTCCCGACGGGGGCCTCCACCGTCCGGTCCTGGGTGCGGCGCGGGGTGTCGGCGACCGTGTCGCGGTCGCGGACCGAGGCGAGGAACCGGTCCCGGTACGACGCCGGGCCGGCGTCCGGGGAGAACAGGGCGTAGAGGTAGCCCTCCGGCGACGCGTTCTCCTCGAGCCGCCGGACCAGGTACGACACCGCGGTGTCGAAGTCGCCGCGGTGCACGACGGGTGTGTAGAGCACCAGCTTCGACCCCGGCCCGGACTCCGGCAGGTCCCCCGCGACGGCGCGGGCGAACGCCGGGGCCATGCCCTGCAGCATCTCCAGGTCGAGCTGGGCGCGGGCGCCGCGGGCGTCGGCCAGCTCGAGTGAGAGGGCCACGTGGTGCAGGTGGTGCGACGCGACGCCCAGGCGCAGCGGGTGCCGTCCCCCGGCCGCGGCGCCGCCCGGGACCCGGTGCCCGCCGATCGCGCAGTCGAGCAGCCGGACGTAGTTGGCGTCGACCTCGGCCTTCGTCCCGTACGGCGCCTGCGCCCAGTCGTGGACGCCGGCGTCGACCCGCTCCATGGCGAGGTTCGCGCCCTTCACGAGGCGCACCTTGACCGGTGCCCCGCCACCGGCGGCGCGGCGGGCCGCGAACTCCCCCAGCTCGTCGAGCGCGGCGACCGAGTCGGGCAGGTAGGCCTGCAGCACGATCCCGGCGGGCAGGTCGCGGAACTCCGGGCGGGACAGCAGCGTCGTGAACAGCGCGACGGTCAGGTGGAGGTCCTTGTACTCCTCCATGTCGAGGTTCACGAAGACGCCGTGGTCGCGGGCCGCGCGGTACAGCGGAAGCAGCCGCTGCACGAGCCGGTCCCGGCTCCCCTCCAGGTCCCACGGGACCAGCTGGGACGCGACCGACGACGCCTTCACCGACACGTGGTCGACACCCGGGCGGCGCAGCAGGGCGATGGTCCGCTCGAGGCGCCGGTCGGCCTCGGCCTCGCCGAGCACCGCCTCGCCGAGCAGGTTCAGGTTGAGCCGGTGCCCGTCCGCCTCGGCGGCCGCGAGCCGTCCCGCCAGGGACCGCCCGCCCGCGTCGACGACGAGGTGCCCGACCAGACTGCGCAGCCGCACCCGCGCGGCGGGGACGACGACGTGCGGCAGCGCCGTCGCCAGCCGGCCGCCGGCGCGCAGCAGCAGCCGGTCGAGCCCGCCGACGAACGACGGCAGGTCCGCCCCGGCCCCGGCGAGCCGGGCCAGCTCGCGGGCGGCGACCCGGTCGTCGGCCGGGCGGGCGACCCGGTCCACGAAGCGCAGCGTGAAGTCGACCCCGGCGGGGTCGTGCATCAGGGCGGCCAGCCGCGCCGTCGGGTCCGGGGACGCAGACCGGCCGTGGCCCACGGGATCGGTGCCGGTGCGCTCGGTCCAGCGGCGCACGCGCTCGACGGCGCGCCCGGTCAGCGCGTCGTCGAGGGCGGGGACGGGGTGGGTGGGGTGCACGCTCACACCGCACAGTCTGGACCCCGTGTCAGGACCGTGTCACGTCACGGTCCTGACACGCCCCTCCGTGTCGCGTTCCGCGGAACGCAGGATCTCGCCGAGATGCAGCTCAGCGTCGTCGGATGATCGACAATTCGCGCTGAGCTGCATCTCGGCGAGGGGCGGACGCGTGGCGCACGGCACGAGCGGCGTGGCACGAGCGGCACGGCGCGGCGCGGCACGAGCGGCACGAGCGGCGCGGCACGGCGCGGCACGAGCGGCACGAGCGGCGCGGCACGAGCGGCACGAGCGGCACGAGCGGCGCGGGGCCGGCGGGGCGGGGCGGGTCAGGGTTCGGTCAGGACTCGGTCAGGTCCCGGTCCGGGAGCGACCCGAGCAGGGCGAACGCGCCGAGGTACGGCGCGACGTCGCCGCGCTCGGTCCAGGAGCGCAGCTGCGCCGCGGACCGGCGGGTGACCAGGGCCCTCGCCAGCTCGAAGTCGGTCGTGCGGATCGCGACCGCCGCATCCGCCTCGTCGCCGCGGGAGACCCAGCGCCAGCCGTCACCGATCAGCGCGATCGGCGGGAGGTCGCCGAGCCCGCCCCCGAAGCGGCCGGCGAACTTCTCGCGCAGCGCGTGCAGTCCGGGGGTGTGCTGGGCGCCCGGCTCACCGAGCGCGCCGCGCAGGTCCTGCTCGTGGATGATCACGTCGCCGAGCGGGCGGGTCGTGTGCGCCGCCATCCACTCCCGCACCGGCCCGGTCAGCGACTCCCACTCGCCGACCAGCGTCGCGACGTCGTGGTCACGGCGCTGCTCCACCTGGCGGGCCGTCCACCCCTCGTGGTGGTCGTCGGGCTCGTCGCCGCGCACGACGTCCGCCCCCAGGCCGACCATGTGCGAGAACAGGTCCCGCACCGTCCAGTCCGGGCACGCCGGGACCCGCTGCTCCGACCGGGACGGGGGCAGGTCCCGCACCAGGTCGATCACCCGGCGCTGCGCCCGGGTCCACTCCTCGATCTCGTCGATTCCGCTCACGAGGGGCATCCCACCACCGTCCGGTGCAGGGCGCAGGCGCGCCGGAGGGGCGTTTGTCCTGGACCCGGCCCCCGGCTGCCGGGATCATCGCCCGCAACACCGTCAGCAGCACGGCCCGGGCAGGGTGCCTCCCGCCCGGGGCCGGTCGGGAAGGACCACCGTGAGCAGCCCACCGCCGTACCCGGGTCAGCCGGGCGACCCGCAGGACCCGCAGCAGCCGGGAGCGTCCGAGCAACCCACCGAGCAGTACGGCCGGCAGCAGTACGGGCAGGGGTACGCCGAGCACGGCGCGTACCCGGACCGGACGGCCTACGGACCGGGGCCCGGCGGCTACGGCCCCGGCGGACCGGGCGGACCGCCGCGCAACGGCGTCGGGATCGCCGCGCTGGTGCTCGGCATCCTCGCCGTGCTCAGCGGCATCTTCCTGATCGGCGGGCTGCTCGGCCTCGTGGCGATCGGGCTGGGCATCCTCGGCATCGTCCGCGCGTCGAAGGGCGTCGCGAACAACCGCGGGGTCGCGATCACCGGGCTCGTGCTCGGCATCGTCGGGCTGCTGCTCGCGATCGTCGTGGCCGTGCTGCTCGTGTTCTCGTTCAACGTGTTCAACAGGGTGGACCAGGGCCAGCTGATGCAGTGCGTGCAGCAGTCCGGTGGGGACCAGTCCGCGGTCGACCAGTGCGTGCGGGAGCTCGAGGACCGGCTCCAGAACCAGGTCGACCAGATCAACTAGACCGGGGCGAACGCGCCGCCCGGGCCGAACACGGCCCGGGCGAACCGCTCCCCCATCCGTTCGTGCGTCGCGGCGTCGGGGTGCAGGCGGTCGGGCAGCGGCAGCTCGGTGGCGTCGGCCTCGCCGTACAGCTCGCGGCCGTCGAGGTGGCCGAGGTTCGGGTCCTCGGGCACCCGGGCCGCGACCAGACCGGCCAGCTGCTCCCGGACCACCTGCAGGGTCAGCCGGCCCGCGGCGACGTCGGCCGGGTCGCCGGTGGCACGGAACCGCAGCGTGCCGTCGGTGACGTCCGGTGCCAGCGGGCCCGGGGTCTCCTCGTGGATCGGGCACAGCACCGGCGAGACGACCAGCAGCGGAGTGTCCGGGTGGCCGTCGCGGATCGTGTCGAGGAACCCGTGCACCGCGGGGCCGAACGCACGCACCCGCATCAGGTCCGCGCCGACCACATTGATGCCGATCTTGACGCTGATCAGGTCGGCCGGGGTGTCGCGGATCGCCCTGGCGACGAACGGGTCGAGCAGGCACGCCCCGGAGAACCCCAGGTTCAGCAGCTCGACGCCCGCGGAGCGCGCCGCCAGCGCCGGCCAGGTCGTGCTCGCCCCGGCGGCGTTCGAGCCCTGGCTGATGGAGCTGCCGTGGTGCAGCCACACCGGCCGGTCCCCCGCGGGCACCGCCGTGACCGGGGCGTCGGTGCGCAGCGCGACGACCTCGGTCATCTCGTTGTGCGGCAGCCAGATCTCGACCAGCGCCGACCGGCCGGGCAGCGGGAACCGGACGGTGCCGGGCGGGCCGTCGGTCGTCTCCGCCGCACCCGTCGCGGGGTCGATCATGTGCAGCCGCCCGCCGGTGGTCGGCGCGGAGCCGGCGGGGACCCCGTCGACCAGCAGGTCGTACGCCCCGTCCGGACGCAGCGGCGCACCGGCCAGCCCCACCCGGGTCCGCACCGTCTCCAGCTCGACGACGGTCGCGGCGGTCCGGAACACCACCCGGACCCCGGACGGCTGGGACTCGGCACCGGCCAGCTGCGGATCGGTGTTCCGGGCCCGCGCGGCCGGGGGCAGGCGGTGCGGGACCAGCCCGGCCGGGCCGGGCGTGGAGTCGAGGGCGCCGTGGAGCAGGCCGGCGTCGACCGGCGTGGTGATCGAGGGGAGCACGACCCCACCCTGCCGCGCCGGCGCCCGGTCCGCCGCCCGTTTCTCCGGCGCGCCGCACCCGCGGCGGGGATCCGCGGTGCCGCCCGGCGCCGTGTGCCCGATCATGTCGGGGTGACCGACGACGAGCAGCGCACCGCCACCGACGACCGCAGCCACACCCGGATCGAGCGCGCCCTGGTGATCGCCGCCCATCCCGACGACATCGACTTCTCGTGCAGCGGCACGGTCGCCGTCTGGACCGACGCCGGTGTCGCGGTGACCTACTGCCTGGTCACCGACGGCGACGCAGGCGGGTTCGACCCCGACGTCGCCCGCTCCGACATCGCCGGGATCCGGCAGGCCGAGCAGCGCAATGCGGCGGCCGCCGTCGGCGTCACCGACCTGGTGTTCCTCGGCTACCCCGACGGACGGCTCACCGTCACCCTGGAGCTGCGCCGCGACCTGGCACGGGTGATCCGGCGGACCCGCCCGGACCGCGTCGTCGTGCAGCCGCCGGTCCGCGACCTCGGGAACATGTACGGCAGCCACCCCGACCACACCGCGACCGGTGAGGCATCGATGTGCGCGGTGTACCCGGACGCGCGGAACCCCTACGCGTTCCCGGAGCTGGCCGCCGACGGGTTCGAGGCGCACACGGTGCCGGAGGTGTGGGTGCTGGGCGGCGGGTCGGACGACGCGGCGTCGTCGCGGCACGTCGACATCCACGTCGACATCACCGCCACGGTCGATCGCAAGATCGCGGCGCTGCGCGCGCACGAGAGCCAGACCGCGCACATGACCGAGCTGGACGACATGATCGCCCGCTGGGCCGGGTCGCAGGCCAGGGCCGCCGGGTTCCCGCACGGCGCGCTGGTCGAGTCGTTCCGGGTGCTCGACACCCGCTGACCGGGGCGCGGCTCAGGCCGCGGCGCGGACCCGGACGTGCGTGCCGCCGTCGTCGCTCCAGACGTGCAGCAGGTCGCAGAGCTGGCGGGCGATCCAGATCCCGCGGCCGTGCGGCGCGCGCGGGTCGGGCGGTGCGAGGCCGGGGAGCGGGTCGTCGAGCCGGCCGGTGTCGTGCACCTCGCAGACGACCTCGCCGGGCGGCGTCCAGATCATCAGCCGGGCGGTGCCGGGCCCGTGGTGCACCGCGTTGGTGGCGATCTCGTTGACGGCGACGGTCACGTCCTCCGAGCGTGCCTGCGGGAACCCCTGCCCGCGCAGGGCCCCGTCGACGGCGGACCGGACCTCGCGCAGCCGGACCGCGTCGAACGGCAGGTCCGTCACCGGCGGTCCCATCTCGGCCGGGACGGGGGCGGGACGGTCGGTGAGCAGGCTCCGCGGGTCCCGGTGCGCGGACGACCCGACGACGGCGCCGTCGCGGTCCTCGAGCGGGTGCGCGGCCCGGGCCGCCGCGGCGACCGGCGCCGCGACCTCCTGCGGGAACCAGCAGAGCAGCTGCACGGGCAGGTCGGCCAGCGCGACCTGGGCGGCGGCCTCGACCTCGGTCCAGTAGGCGCCGCCGGGGCCGGCGTGACCGGCGGCGTGCTCGGACACCACGGTGACCGGGCCGGTCTCGACCACCCGCTCGCGCAGGACCCGCGCCGCCCGGGCCACCTGGGTCTGGCCGGACGGGCCGTCCGGACCGGCGTCGCGGGGCAGCCGGAGGAGCCCGGCGACGGCGTCGGCGCCCAGCTCGGCGGCGACCCGCCCGCGCAACGCCACCTCGGTCGACGGCCGCAGCTCCACGGCCACCGAGCCGCCGTCGCGCAGGGTGGCCAGCACCGTGTCGCCGAGCCGTGCGTGCAGGTCCTCCTCACCGGAGTACCAGCACAGGACGTGCCGCAGACCGCTCATCCCGGCGCCCCGCCCGCCAGTTCGAGGGCGTCGGCGGTGCGGAGCGGGCTGCGCTCCCCGATCCCGACGTCGAGCCGGCTCGCGAAGCCCGCACCGCACCGGTCGAGCAGCCGCGCCACCCCGGGGCGGACGTTCTCCAGGCGCAGCCGCAGCGTCGCCGGGAGCTCCTCCGCCGCGTGCACCACGCTGACCGCGGCGGCGACGTCGCAGAAGCGCAGCGACCCGAGATCGGCGACGACGGTGTCGGCCTCGATCTCACCGCGCACCATCCGGTCCAGGACCCGGCCCAGCACCCGGCGGACCTGCGGCCGGTTGCCGTGGTCGACCTCGCCGGCGAGGCGCAGGTGCGCCGGGCCGAGCTCGGTGATCCGCAGCAGCGTGTCGTCGAGCAGCGGGGTCCCGCCGATCTCGGCGTCGTGCACCGAGCGCATGTGGGCGATCAGGTCGTCGGGGTAGCGGAGGTGGTCGTAGACGCACAGCGCGTGCACCGGACGGCCCCGGACCGCGTCGGCGAGGACGCGGTCGTACTCGTCGAGCGCCTGCCCGCCGGGCCGCCGCAGGCCGTGGTCCATCTGGCCGGTGAACCGCAGGCCCGCCCAGCCGTCGTCGACGGCGGCCTGCATGTTGTGCTCCAGCACGCCGCCGAGCTCGTCGAGCGGGGCGAGCAGTGCGGCCCGGGTGAAATCGCCGGGCACGAGCTGGAACTGCCCGCTGCGCAGCGGCCCGCGGACGTCGACGCCGTCCTCGTCCATCCGGGCGAGCACGGCGTCGGCGGTGTCGTCGTCGAAGTAGGCGACGCGCTCGCCCCGGGCCAGCCCGGTCGTGAGGAACTCCGACACCGACTCGCAGAGCTGCTCGTCGCTCACCGGAACGGTGAGCACGTGTGACGACGGGTCGTCCACGACCGGTCCAGCCGTCACTCGCCACCCCCCGTTGCGGTACTCGTCACACGACCAGGTGTGACGTGCCGGGCACGATAGGTGACACCGGTGATCGTCGCGAGCCGGAGCCGCCCGCCCCTTGCGACAGGCACGACGAGGCGTAGAGTTAGCCGGACCGAACTTCGCTGTTCGGGACGTGCACACCGCGTCGATCAGGCGCGTCGATCAGGAGGTGGTCAGCATGT
Source organism: Pseudonocardia sp. EC080619-01 (assembly GCF_001420995.1). Lineage (NCBI taxonomy): Bacteria > Bacillati > Actinomycetota > Actinomycetes > Pseudonocardiales > Pseudonocardiaceae > Pseudonocardia > Pseudonocardia sp. EC080619-01. Next base: position 60,236 of record NZ_CP012184.1, read on the forward strand.
TCCGTGCCGCCCCGTCGCCCGACCGGACGGCAGGCCGGGTCGCACTGCGCCCGGTCCTCCTGGCCGGGCTGCTGATGGTGCTGCTCGCCGCCGCCACGATCGTCTCGGTGACCACCGCCCCCGCCCCGGTGACGCTGCTGCTCGCCGCGGCCGCGCTCGCCGTCCGCCCGCTGGTCGTGCTGCACCACCGCCGCGCCGCCGGGCGGCCCGCGCTCATCCGCCGCTGAGGCGCCCCGCCAGCTCCGCCCGGGACCGCACGCCGACCTTGGCGTAGATGCGGGTCAGGTGGTACTGGACGGTCTTGACCGACACCTGCAGCTCGGCCGCCGCCTCCCGGTTCGTGCGTCCCCCGGTGACGAGGTCGGCGACCGCCCGCTCCTGCGGCGTCAGGTCGGCGGGCCCCCGCTCGGCGCGGGCGCCCGCGTGCACCCCGCCCGCCTTGAGCTCCCGGTCGCAGCGCCGCACGTAGACCGTCGCGCCGAGGCCCGCCCACATCTCCCGGGACGCCGACAGCATCGCGTCGGCGTCCCGGCGCTTGCCGGCCCGCCGCAGCGTCTGGCCGTAGGCGAACCGGACGCGGGCGCGGTCGTAGCGGTGCGGCAACCGGTCCGCCACGCGCAACGCCTCCTCGAACGCCGGCCACGCGGCGTCGTGCTCGCCGCGGGCGCCGAGCAGGCGGCCCCGCGCGTACCCGAGCCGGGCGAGCGTCGAACGGTGGCCCCGGACCGCGGCGCGGCGCTCGTGCGGCGACAGGAACTCCTCGGCCGCGTCGAGGTCGCCGGTGACGACCAGGGCGTTCGCGTACATGTCGGTCCACGGCCACCAGCCCGGCTCGTCGGTGCTGCCGGTGCCGGCGGACCGGTGCAGCGGCTCCAGCGCCCGCAGCACGGCGGCGTAGTCGGCGCGGACCTCGGCCAGCTGGGCGCGTGCCAGCAGGGCCGGGACCCGGGCGACCTCGTACTCCGAGCTGCCCGCCTCCGCGGCCAGTGCGGCCCGCTCCGCACGCTCCGGCTCGTCGCGCAGCGCGTGCACCTGGGCGGCCGTCCACTCGATCAGCGGCGTGACCAGGGCGATCCCGGTCCGTCCGGCGAGCTCGCGGCCCTGCCCGGCGGCCCGGAGCGCCCCGTCCCAGTCACCGGCGAGGAACCGGGTCCGGGCGAGCCAGGCCAGCGCCCACAGCGAGATCCGGGACGAGCCGCCGAGCACCGTCGTCGGGACGGCGCTCTCCAGGTCGGCCCGGGCCCGGCCCAGGTCGTCCTGCAGCAGGTGCAGCCAGCCCCGGCCCATCGTGACGCGCTGGGCCTGCGCGCCGTGCCGGACCCGGTCCGACACCGCCTCGTACGCGGCGCGGGCCTCGTCGGGGCGACCCGCGGCGGACAGTCCGAGTCCGCGGATCGCCGCCGCCTCCACCGCGTGCGGGGTGTCGGGGCCGGCCAGCGCGATCGTGCGGTCCGCCCACGTCACCAGCTCCTCGCCCCGGCCACGGGCCAGCGCGTGCAGCACGTAGCGCTGCGCGACGAGCGCCGCGACGGCGCGGTCGGTCCCTCCGGTCCCGGCCTGCTCCCAGGCCCGTCCGAGCCCGGCCGACGCGGTGTCGGCCTGCCCGCGCAGCACCGCCAGGTAGCCGAGCACCGCGCCCCGCAGCGGCGTCTCCCGGGTGGCCTCCACGACCGGGACGAGTGCCTCCGCCGCCCGGCACTCCCCCGCCCCGACCAGCGCGTCCACCGCCCGGACCAGACGTTCCTCGCGCAGTCGGCGCTCGGTCGTCAGTCGCGACGCCTCGGTGAGCAGCGCAGCGACCGTGCTCCAGGCACCGGCCCCGGCCTCCTCGCCGGCCCGGGTGTCGAGCTCGGCCGCCAGGCCGTCGTCGCGGCCGGGGACGCTGCCGGCCAGCAGGGTCAGCCGCCGGGTCGGGTCGTCGACGAACTCGCCGGCCCGGCGGCGCAGCGCGGCGACGACGTCGGGCCCGAGCAGGTCGAGCACGGCGGCGCGCACCATCGGGTCGGCCGGCGCCGCCGCCGGGCCCCACCGGCTCCCCGCCCGGGCGACGAGCCCGGCCCGCGCGCTCTCCGCCAGCGCCGCGAGGACGGTGCCGGGGTCCCCGGTGACCGCCCCGATCTCGTCGGGCTCGGCGGGCCGGTCCAGGACGGCGACCACGTCGAGGAGCGCCCGCGCGGGCCCGGACAGCGCGGCCCGGCGCTGCGCCACGGACGTGGCGACCTCCGGTGGGGCGGGCAGCCGGGCGTGCGGGTCGGACCAGGCGTGCGGGGGCAGCTCCGCCAGCAGGGCGAGCACGTGGCGGGGGCGGCCCCCGGTGTGCCGGGCCAGCCGGTCGGCTCCGGCGACGTCGAGCGGGACGCCGTGGGCGGTGGCGATCGCGCCGACCGCGGTCGCGTCCAGCGGGCGCAGCGCGATCTCGGTGGTGGCGACCCGCCGGAGGAGGTCGGCGACGCCGGGGCCCGCGTCGGCCGGGCGTGCGGCCAGCACGACCGTCACGTCGAGCCCGGGGTGGTGCCCGGTCAGGGTGGACAGCACCTGCAGCGACCACGGGTCGGCCTCGTGCGCGTCGTCGACGAGCAGCAGCGTCCGGGCCCCGGCACCGCACGCGCCGGCGACCGCCTCCGCCGCGGCGAACGCGTCCGTCCCCGGCACCGCGACGCCAGGCACGAGCTGGGCGAGGACGCCGCCGGCCCGGCCCGCCTCCCAGGACGCGCCGCGGGCCCGGTGGACCGGTCCGTCGTGCCCGTCGGCGACGGCACGGACGAGCGCCGACGTGCCGGCGCCCGCCGGGCCCGTGACCAGCGCGGCGCACGGGCCGGTCCCGGTGAGCAGGCCGCGCAGCCGCGCGATCTCGTCCGCCCGCCCGGCGAGGCCGGCGGCGTCACCGGGGCCGGCGGGGTCCGCACCGGCGCCGGGGTCACCCACGGCGCGCACCGTACCCGGCACCGCCCGGTGGGCGGGCCGCTGCGCTCACCCCTGGTCGCCCCCGGCGACCGGGAGCACCGTCCCGGTGATGTAGGACGCCTCCGGCGAGGCCAGGAACGTGATGGCCGCGGCCTGCTCGTCGAGCGTGCCGTACCGCTTGAGCAGCGACGACTCGGTGGTCTGCTCGACGATCGTGGCGTACCAGTCCTGCTCCTGCGCGGACTGCGGCGCCGGTCCCCGGGGGATCCGCCGGGGCGGCGCGTCCGTCCCGCCGGGTGCGGTGGCGAGGACCCGGACGCCGTGCGGGGCCAGCTCCGTCGCGAGCGCGGAGGTGATCGCGTTGACCCCGCCCTTGGCCGCCGCGTACGGCACCCGGTTGAGCCCGCGGGTGGCGACCGAGGAGACGTTGACGATCGTGCCCGCGCCCTGTTCCACCATCTGCGGCGCGACCGCGCGGCAGCACCACAGGGTGGGCATGAGCGAGCGGTCGATCTCCGCGCGGATCTGTTCCGGCGGGTAGTGGTGGTAGGGCTTGGCCCAGATCGTCCCGCCGACGGTGTGGACGGCGACGTCGATCCGGCCGTACCGGCGCAGCGCGGCGGCGACGACGGCGTCGGCACCCTCCCACTGCTCGAGGTCGGCGGTCACCGCCTCGGCGCCGAGCTCGCCGGCGACCGTCGTGACCTGCTCGGACCGGTCGGCGAGGACGAGCGCCCCGCCCTCGGCGCCGATCCGCCGGGCGACGGCCTCCCCGATACCCTGCGCCGCCCCGGTGACCAGCACGACGAGGCCGTCGAACCGGCCCGGCGCGACGAACCGCGGCCGGCGGGCCCGGGCGGCGTCGTGCATGGCACGGCGCATGGTGGCCTGGGAGTTCCGGGCGTGCGCCGACACCAGCCGGCGCGCCTCCGCCCGGTCACCGGCCTCGATCGCGGAGACGATGTCGAGGTGGTCCTGCGCGCAGTCCGGGTGGCACCAGACCGCCGACCGCAGCGTCTCCGCCATCGCCCCCTTCACACCCAGCGCCTGGTAGGCGCGGAGCAGGTGGTCGTTGCCGGTGCGGGTGAACAGGTAGTCGTGGAACGCGGCGTTGCTCTCGGTGTAGGCGTGCGCGTCGGTGAACCGCTGCGCCTCGCGGTCGACGTAGGGCACGGTCGCCTCGGCCAGCAGCCGGTACCCGGCGATCTCCCGGCCGGACAGCCTGCCGAGCACCAGCTCCAGGGCGCCGAGCTCGAGGGCCCGGCGGGCGTCGAAGATCGCGTCCGACGAGTGGATGTCCGGGTGTTCCTCGCCGATCTCGTAGCCGTCGCCCGCGACGGTGCCGGTCGGGGCCGGGTCCGGCGCCGGGACGGGGGCGGCGAGGGGGGCGAGGTCGTGCGGCGGGAGCACCGGCATCGACTGGATCCCGCGGGCGCCCTCGGGGGCGACGAGCAGGGCGGCGTCGTCGTCCAGCCCGTCCTGCGGGGTGGCGGTGGCAGCCAGGGGCGGGGTGTGCAGCGGCTCCGGCTCGCCGAACCGGGTCAGTGGCCGGCCGAGGACCGCGCGGCCGTCCCGCCCGTCGAGGGTCAGGAGGTCGTCGGCCGCCGAGGGAACCGGCTGCGGCGGGGCCGCGGCCTCGGTGCCGGGTGCGGTGCCGGACTCGGTGGCGGGTGAACGGTCCGTGGTCGTGGCGACCGCGTCGGCGGCGGGGTCCGGCCCGGTGACCGCCGCCCCTGCGGCCGGGGCCCCGTCCGGCACCGCGGCCAGCGCGAACTTCTCGTAGTAGAAGCCGGTCGGTGCCAGCTCCCGCTCGCGCAGGTCCCCGCGGACCGCCTCGACCATCGCGGGCGGACCGCACAGGTACACCGCGCCGCTGCCGTCGTGCAGGTGGTCGCGGCCGAACAGCGCGGTCACGTACCCCTGGTTCGGCGCCGACGTCGCGGGATCGGCGACGCAGTAGTCCCAGGTCAGACCGGTCTCCCCGGCCAGCTCGCGCACGGTCTCCAGCTCGACGACGTCGTCGTCGGTGGTCACCCCGTACACGAGGTGCACCGGGCGGGTGCTCCCCCGGTCGCGCAGCGTCCGCAGGATGGACAGGATCGGCGCCAGGCCGGTGCCCCCGGCGAGCAGGAGCAGCGGGGCGTCGGACTCGCGCAGGAAGAAGCTGCCGTGCGGCCCGGTGAAGGACACCGCGTCCCCGACGGCGGCGCGGTGCTCCAGCCAGTCCGACATCACCCCGCCCGGGGTGAGCTTCACCAGGAAGGTGAGCGCCTCGTCGTCCGGCCCGGAGGAGAACGAGTACGAGCGGTGGACGTCCGTGCCGGGCACGGCGATGTTGACGTACTGGCCGGGCAGGAACGCGAGCCTCGCCCGGTCGCGGACCTCGACGGTGAGCCGCACCGTCGTCGGCGAGAGCCGGTCGAGGGCGGTGATCCTGCCGTCGTGCGTGGCCGCGGCGGTCCTCGCGACCGCCGAGGTCGTCGGGATCTGCACGACCAGGTCGGAGCGTGGCCGCGCCTGGCAGGCCAGCAGGTAGCCCTCGTCGGCCTCGTCGCCGGACAGCGCGTCCTCGATGTAGGACCCGCGGTCGTACGCGCCGGACTCGCAGAACGCCTTGCAGGTCCCGCAGGCGCCGTCGGAGCAGTCGACCGGGATGTTGATCCGGGACCGGTAGGACGCGTCGGCGACCGACTGGTCCTCCCGGCAGTTCACGAAGCGGGTCACACCGTCCTCGAAGGCCAGTGCCACCCGGTGCGTCCGGGTTTCCGTCGTGGTCATGTCCTCCCCCTCAGAAGTGGTAGACGTCGACCACGTGGTGGATGTAGTCGTTCTTCAGCACCACGGTCTTGCGGCGGATGAGCGGGGTCTCCCCGGAGAAGTCGATCGTGTAGAACGACGTGCCGTAGTACGGGTCCACGGTCTTGTACCGGAAGTACATGGTGTGCCAGTTGAACCGGACGTCGACCAGGTCGCCGCGGCGCTCGATGACCTCGACGTTGGAGATGTTGTGGCTGGTCCGCGGTTCGGGCAGCGACGTGGCCGACGACCGCTCGGTGCGGATCCGGAAGACCCGGTCCTCCAGGCCGCCCTTGTTGCCGTAGTAGATCAGCGAGATCTCGCGCTGCGGGTCCTCGGTGAGCCGGTCGGTGTCGTCCCAGGCGGGCATCCAGTAGACGACATCGTCGGCGTAGCACTCGAGCCACTTCTCGAACTCGCGGTCGTCGAGGTGGCGCGCCTCGCGGTAGAGGAACTGCTCGATCGCGTTCTGGGTGATGAGCGTGCTCGGACGCTCCGTGGTGGGGGTGGTCATCTCTCGGGCTCCTTCGACCGGGTGCGGCGGGGGTTCAGCTCTGCGGCGACTCGGCGTCGATCGCGCGGCGCATCACGTCGCGCCAGTAGCCGTGCTGGACCGGGTAGAGGCCCTCGTCCTCGTTCTTGACCCCGGCCGAGATCACGCCGTCCATGTCCAGGGCCTTCGCGACGTCGTCGGGGCCGGTCAGCCAGTGCTGCGCGCCGCGCGACATGTCGTTCCACGGGGCCGCCGTCGCCTCGAAGGTCAGCTGGCAGGCCCGGAACTCCTCCAGGTCGTCCGGGGTGGCCATGCCGGAGGCGTTGAAGAAGTCCTCGTACTGGCGGATCCGGTGGGCACGGGCCGCGTCGCTCTCCCCCTTCGGCGCGATGCAGTGGATCGTCACCTCGGTCCTGTCCGGCGCGATCGGCCGGAAGTGCCGGATCTGGGTGGAGAACTGGTCCATCAGGTAGACGTTCGGGTAGAGGCACAGGTTCCGGGAGCCCTTGACCATGAACTCGCCCTTGGCGTCGCCGAACTCCTCCTTGAGCGCGTCGAGCGAGCTCCACAGCGGACGGTCCTCGGGGTTCGCCGCCCAGGTCCACAGGCAGAGGTGGCCGTTCGGGTAGGACCAGTAGCCGCCGCCGGACTTGCCCCACCCGCCGGCGTCGAGCGCCTTGGTGTCGTTCGCCGACTCGCCGGAGCCCCGCCGCGAGGTGGTGGCCGCGTAGTTCCAGTGCAGCGCGGAGACGTGGTAGCCGTCGGCGCCGTTCTCGGCCTGCACCTTCCAGTTGCCGTCGTAGGTGTAGGTCGACGAGCCGCGCAGCACCTCCAGCCCCTCCGGGGACTGGTCGACGAGCATGTCGATGACCTTCGTCGTGTCGCCGAGGTGCTCGTCCAGCGACAGCACGTCCGGGTTCAGCGACCCGAACAGGAAACCGCGGTACTCGTCGAACCGGGCGACCCGGGTGAGGTCGTGCGAGCCGTCCTTGCCGAAGCCCTCCGGGTAGCCGGCGCCGTCCGGGTCCTTGACCTTGAGCAGCGTGCCGTCGTTGCGGAAGGTCCAGCCGTGGAACGGGCAGGTGAGGGTCATCCGGTTGTCGGTCTTGCGGCGGCACAGCATCGATCCGCGGTGCGCGCAGGCGTTGATGAGGCAGTGCAGCTCGCCGTCGCGGTCCCGCGTGATCATCACCGGCTGCCTGCCGATGTAGGTCGTCACGTAGTCGCCGGGCTCCGGGAGCTGGCTGGTGTGGGCGAGGTAGACCCAGTTGCCCTCGAAGATGTGCTTCATCTCGAGCTCGAAGACGTCGGCGTCGGTGAAGATCCGCCGGTTGGCGCGGTAGACACCGGCCTCGGGGTCCTCGACGACGGCGTCGTCGAGCACGCGGCGGATGTGGGTGGAGTGGGCGACGGCGGTCATCGACGTCCTCCTGGGTCGTGGTCCGGGAACGCCGCTCACTGTCGCGGCCGGCCGCCGTCCGGCGCCCCGGGCAGGTACCCAGTCCTGACCCAGGGTGGGTCGAGACATAGAGCGTCCTGATCGCGCGCTACTCGGTCTTTGTGGCTCTGACCGGAGCGGTTCTACGCTGCTCGACGTCTGGACGACCCGGATCGCAGGGAGGGGGCAGGACATGGATCTGCGACAGCTCCGCTACTTCGTCGCCGTCGCCGAGACCCGGCACTTCGGCCGGGCCGCGGAGCGGCTGCACATGGCGCAGTCGCCGCTGTCCCAGGCCATCCGGCAGCTGGAGAGCCAGGTCGGGGCGACGCTGTTCGAGCGCACCACGCGCCGGGTCGACCTGACCCCGGCCGGGGAGTCGCTGCTCTCCGACGCCTACCGGATCCTCGCCTCGGTCGACGACGCCCGCCGCCGCGTCGAGCGGGTCGCCGCGGGCGCCGACGCCGTCGTCACCGTCGGGGCGACAGACCTGGCCGCCTACCGGCTGCTGCCCCGGCTCGCCCGGGTCGTCTCCCGCCGGATGCCCGCCGTGACCCTGCGCTTCCGTGCCGGGCTGCTCACCAGCGCCCAGGAGGACGCGCTCGACGAGCGGCGCATCGACATCGGCGTGCTGCGGCCGCCGGTCGTGCGGCCCGAGCTGTCCACCCGCACGGTCGCCCGCGAACGCCTGGTCGCCGCCCTGCCCGCCGGGCACCGGCTGGCCGCCCGGACGTCGGTGTCGCTCACCGAGCTGCGCGGCGACGACTTCGTCGCCTACGGCGCCCCGGGCTCGGTCGTCGACTCCGTCGCGGTGCAGGGCTGCCTCGGCGCGGGCTTCCTCCCGCGCCGGCACGCCGAGGCCCGCGACACCCCGATCCTGCTCACCCACGTCGCCGCCGGCGAGGGCGTCGCGCTGCTGCCCGAGTCGGTGCGCGCGCTCGGCACCGAGGGCGTGACCTACACCGACCTCGAGGAGGAGCTGCGGGTGGACCTCGCGCTGGCCTGGCGCACCGAGGACCGTTCCCCCGCTCTCGTCCGGCTGCTCGACGTCCTCGCGGACCACGCCCGCGAGCTCGACCCGGCCACCGCACCCACCCCCCTGCTCGGAGGACTCCCGTGAAGATCGTCGCCGTCGAGGCGATCCCGTTCGCCGTCCCGTACCGGAAGCCGCTGCGGTTCGCCAGCGGCGAGGTGCACACCGCCGACCACGTGCTGGTGCGGGTCCACGCCGAGGACGGGATCGTCGGCGTCGCGGAGGCACCGCCGCGGCCCTACACCTACGGCGAGACCCAGGCCGGCATCCGCGCCGTCGTCGACACCGTGTTCGCCCCCGAACTCGTCGGGCTGTCGGTGTTCGAGCGGGAGAAGATCCATGCGGTCCTGGACCGCACGGTCGGCAACCCGGCCGCGAAGGCCGCCGTCGACATGGCGGTCTGGGACGTCATCGGCCGGCGGCTGGACGTGCCCGTCACCGAGCTGCTCGGCGGGTGGACCGACCGGATGCGGGTCGCGCACATGGTCGGCTTCGCCCCCGACGACGTCATGGTCGCCGAGGCGCTCCGGATGCGCGACGAGCACGGCGTCACCACCTTCAAGGTCAAGGTCGGCCGCCGCCCGGTCGCGCTGGACACCGGTGCCTGCCGGGCCCTGCGCGAGGCGCTGGGCCCGGACGCCGAGCTCTACGTCGACGGCAACCGCGGCTGGACCGCCTCCGAGGCGGCCCGGGCCCTGGACGAGATGGCCGATCTCGGGCTGACCCTGTCCGAGGAGCTCATGCCGGCCGACCAGGTGCTCGGCCGGCGCTGGCTGACCGGACGCACCTCCGTCCCGACGGTCGCCGACGAGTCCGCCACCCGGCCCGGCGAGGTGACCCGCGAGCTCCTCGACGGCGCGGCGACGATGATCAGCATCAAGACCGCGCGGACCGGGTTCACCGGCTCACAGCGGGTGCTGCACCTGTGCGAGGGCCTCGGTGCCGAGGTCGTGCTGGGCAACCAGATCGACGGCCAGGTCGGCAGCGCCTGCTCGGTCGCCTTCGGCGCCGCGCACCGGCACACGAGCGCACGGGCCGGTGAGCTCTCGAACTTCCTCGACATGGCCGACGACCTGCTCGCCGAGCCACTGGTGATCACCGGCGGGGAGCTGCGCGTCCCCGCCGGGGCCGGGATCGGCATCACGATCGACCCGGACAAGCTCGCGCACTACCGCACCGACACCTAGGACATCCGACACCGCAGTCTGGAGACGCACCATGACCACCACAGAGCCGAGCACGGGGTCCGCCACCGCCGCCGGATCCGGCGCCAACGCCACCGCGACCTTCGCGAAGAAGGAGCGCACCGGGGCGCAGGCCGACCCGGCCCGCGTGTCCGCGATCGCCGCCGACACCCTCGCCGCCCTGCACGACGTCATCCGCAGGCACCAGGTCACCTACGCCGAGTACGACGCCCTGAAGTCCTGGCTGATCCGGGTCGGCGAGGACGGCGAGTGGCCGCTGTTCCTCGACGTGTTCGTCGAGCACGTCGTCGAGGAGGTCGCCAACGCCGACCGCAAGGGCGCCGTCGGCACCATCGAGGGCCCGTACTACGTGCCGGGCGCCCCGGAGTTCGAGTCCACGGCCACGGTCCCCATGCGCGACGACGAGAAGGGCACCCCGCTGCTGTTCCAGGGCACCGTCACCGACCTCGACGGCAACCCGGTCGCCGGTGCGACGGTCGACCTCTGGCACGCCGACGACGACGGCTACTACTCGCAGTTCGCGCCCGGCATCCCGGAGTGGAACCTGCGCGCCGTGATCACCACCGGCGCCGACGGCCACTACGCCTTCCGCACCATGCAGCCCGCGCCCTACCAGATCCCGACCGACGGCTCGACCGGCGCGTTCATCGGTGCGGCCGGCTGGCACCCGTGGCGTCCCGCGCACCTGCACCTCAAGGTCTCCGCGCCCGGCAAGGACCTGGTCACCACCCAGCTGTACTTCGACGGCGGCGACTACGTCGCCGACGACGTCGCCCAGGCCGTGAAGCCGGAGCTGATCCTGCGTCCGGGCCCGGCCGCCGACGGCCACGGCAACGAGGTCACCTACGACTTCGCGCTGGACCCCGCCTGATGGCGCGGTTCGCGGTCCGGATGGAGGTCGCCCTCCCGCAGGACATGGACCCCGCGGCCAAGGCCGATCTGCTGGCCCGGGAGAAGGCCTACTCGCAGGACTGGCAGCGCTCCGGTGAGTGGGTGAGCATCTGGCGCTGCGTCGGCGAGTACGCCAACCTGTCGATCTTCGACGTCAAGGACAACGAGCAGCTGCACGAGATCCTGTGGGGGCTGCCGCTGTTCCCGTACATGACGATGCAGGTCACGGCACTGGCCACGCACCCGTCGGACATCGACGCCTGAGACCGCGGGAACCGGCCCGCGCCCGGGTCCTCGGAGGACCGGGCGCGGGTCAGTTCTCGCAGATCAGCCCGAACAACGCCCCCGACGGGTCCTGCGCGCAGCTCGACGGTCCACCGGCCGGTGTCGCGGCCGACGAGCCGGCGCCGGGTTCGGCCGGGGCCATCGTCAGCAGCAGGGCGGCGACGGCGACCAGCAGCGCCGACAGCGCCGCGGCGAGACCGACCGCGCCGCCGAACGTCCCCTCGCCACCCCGTCCCGAAGCGCCTCGCACCGCGTCCCCGCCCACGTGGTCCCCTTCCCTCGCCGGACACATACTCCCATGGGGAGTACTCCCTTGGGGAGTATGGGAGGGTCACCGGATGTCCCGGGGCCAGACGCCGACGACGACGTCCTACGCGATGCTGGGGCTGCTGGCCGTCCGGCCGTGGAGCACCTACGAGCTGACCAACCAGATCCGGCGCAGCCTCGCCCGGTTCTGGCCCCGCGCCTCCAGCAAGCTCTACGAGGAACCCCGCAAGCTCGTCGCACTCGGCTACGCCACCGCCGAGTCGCAGAACCAGGGCCGCCGCCGGCGCACCGTCTACACGATCACCGAGGACGGCCGCCGGGCGCTCGCCGCTTGGCTGACCGAGCCCGGATCGCCCCCCGCACTGGAGTCCGAGCAGCTCCTGCGGGTGTTCCTCGCCGACAACGGCACCAAGGCGGACCTGCTGCGCACCATCGAGGCGACCCGGCGGTGGGCCCGCGAGACCGCCGCGGTCGACGCCGCGATCGCCCGGTCCTACCTGGAGGGCGACGCGCCGTTCCCCGACCGCGCCGGGCTGAACACGCTGGTGGGGCGCTATCTCTCGGACATGTCGGCGGCCACCGAGCGGTGGGCCGACTGGGCGGGCGAGGTCGTCGCGTCCTGGCCGGACGACCTCTCCGACCTGCCGGTGGAGACCGAGGCGCTGCGCGAGGTCGTCGCGCGCGACCCCCGCGACCGCTAGCCGCCGGGCATGGCGCCGGCCGGTACCGGATGCCTAGCGTGACCGGGGTCCACGACACGAGAGGCGGCTGCGATGGCGACGATCGGCGAGGCCGGCTGGCAGGTGCTGCACGGCCACGGCATCGACACCGTGTTCGGCAACCCCGGGTCCAACGAGCTCCCGTTCCTGGCGGCGATGCCCGACGGCACCCGCTACGTGCTCGGCCTGCACGAGGGTGTGGTCGTCGGCATGGCCGACGGGTACGCCCAGGCGACCGGCCGTCCGGCGCTGGTCAACCTGCACGCGGCGTCCGGGTCCGGGAACGCGATGGGCGCGCTGACCAACGCGGTCTACTCGCACTCGCCGCTGGTGCTGACCGCCGGGCAGCAGGTCCGCTCCACCGTCGGCCAGGAGGTGATGCTCACCAACGTCGACGCGGCGGCGCTCCCGCGCCCGCTCGTGAAGTGGTCGGCCGAGCCGGTCGACGCGCAGGACGTGCCCCGGGCGCTGTCCCAGGCCGTGCACACCGCCTGCCTGGAACCGCGCGGCCCGGTCTACCTCTCGGTCCCCTACGACGACTGGGCCGCCCCCGCCGGCCCGCACACCGCGCACCTGCCCGGCAGGCGCACCGTGTCCGCGGCGGCGCTCGACCCCGCACAGACGGCGACGATCGCCGGCACGCTCGCGTCGGCACGGAACCCGGTCCTGGTGCTCGGCCCGCAGGCCGACGCGGACCGGGCCGCCGCCGACGCCGTCGCCCTCGCAGAGCGGCTGGCGTGCCCGGTGTGGGTGGCGCCGTCGGCGTCGCGGTGCCCGTTCCCGACCCGGCACCCGTCGTTCCGCGGGGTGCTCCCGGCGTCGGTGCGGGACGTGACCGAGCGGCTGGCCGGGCACGACGTCGTGCTGGTCGCGGGGGCCCCGGTGTTCCGCTACCACCAGTTCCTGCCCGGTGACCTGCTCCCCGAGGGGGCCCGGCTGCTGCACCTGACCGCCGACCCGGCCGAGGCCGCGCGGGCCCCGATGGGCGACGCCTGGGTGGCACCGGTCGGTGCGGCGCTCGCCGCGCTGGCCGCGGCCGTGCCGGACTCCGGCCGCGACCCGCTCCCGCCCCGACCGGCCTTCGCGACCCCGGCGGGCGCCGACGACCACGTCCCCCCGGAGCAGCTGTTCGCGCTGGTCCGCGAGGCGGCACCGGCCGGGACGGTGCACGTCTGCGAGTCGACGTCGACGATCGACGCGTTCTTCGCCCAGGCCGACCTGACCGAGCCGGGCAGCTACTTGTTCCCCGCGTCGGGCGGCCTCGGGTTCGGGCTGCCCGCCGCCGTCGGCGCGCAGCTGGCGCACACCGACGAGGGCGGGACCGCCCGGCGGCGGGTCGTGGCACTCGTCGGCGACGGCTCGGCCAACTACGGGATCACCGCGCTCTGGACCGCCGCGCAGTACCGGGTCCCGGTCGTCTTCGTGATCCTCAAGAACGGCACCTACGGCGCGCTGCGCGGGTTCGCCGGGCTGCTGGGCACCGGTGAGACCCCGGGGCTCGACGTCCCCGGCCTCGACTTCGTGCGGATCGCCGAGGGCTACGGGGTGCCCGCCGTGTCGGCCCGGGACGCCGGGTCCGTGGCCGCCGCGCTGAAGGAGGCGTTCGACGACGACGGGCCCCGGCTGGTCGAGGTCGTCACCGCGCCCGGGATCGGCTGACCCGCACGACCGCCCGCACCGACAGCCCGGCGGCCAGGACGACCACCCCGGTCAGAACCGGCACCGGCCGCCGCCGGTGCCGGGTGTCCTCGTCAGTACGGACGAGACGCGAAGAGGATCCGGGAGTCCGGTGGTACACCGCGCGGTATGGACGTGTCCGAGAACGACCGCACCATCACGCTCACCGTGGGCCACGCGGAGCTCGTGATCCGGCGTCGGTACGAGCTGGTCAGCATCAGCAACGACGTCCTCATCGGCATCTGGTTCCTGATCGGCAGCATCCTGTTCCTGCACGAGGCGACGACCTACGCCGGGACGTGGATGTTCATCGCGGGGTCCATCGAGATGCTGGTCCGGCCGGTGATCCGGCTGAGCCGCCGGGTGCACCTCCAGCACATATCGGGGAACCCGGCGGAGGCCGATCACGACTTCTGAACGGCCCCCACCAGATCGGGCAGCGCCGCCACCCCCGCGACGACGTGGGTCGGCCCGGCCGCGGTCAGCTCGTCCCGGGTCTGGCCGCCGGTGAGGACACCGACGACCCAGCCGGCACCGGCCCGCCGCCCGGCCTCGACGTCGAGCACGGTGTCGCCCGCGGCGAGCACCCGGGCCGGGTCGGTGACCGCGGTCAGCGCCATCGCCCGGTGGATCATCGCCGGGTCGGGGCGGCCGGCGCCGACCTCCTCGGCGCACACGACGCCGTCGAGCTCCCCGGTGAACTCCGGGGGCAGCGACGCGAGCAGCGGGTCGGTGACCTGCCGGTCGAAGCCGGTGGTGAGCACGACCGACGTCCCGGTCGTGCGCAGCGCGGCGAGCGCCCCGGGTACCCCGGGGAGCGGGCGCGGCGGGGTCGCGGCGTAGGCGGCGGCGAGGCGGGCGACGAACGCGTCGTGCAGGTCCTCGATCCGGTCGCGGCCGGTGAGCGCGGCGAGCGCCTCCCGCTTGTCGGCACCCATCCACCGGCGGATGTCGGCGGCGGAGGCGGGGTGCCCGGCGTCGGCGACGACGTCGGCGAGCACCCGGTAGACGGCGCCCCCCTCGTCCACCGTGGTCCCGGCGACGTCGAGGACGGCCAGGTGCGGGGTCGTCGGGTGCGGGGTCGGCTGGACGGTCATGCGGCACTCCCGAGGCGGCGGCGGACCAGCGCGGACAGCTGGTCGACGGCGACGATCAGCACGAGGACGACGAGGATGTGGGTCAGCATCTCGTCGAACCGGAACAGCTGGATCGACTGGTTGATCAGGAACCCGATGCCGCCGGCGCCGACGAGGCCGAGCACCAGCGACGAGCGGACGTTGACGTCGAAGCGGTAGAGCAGCAGGCCCACCAGCTGCGGGGTGACCGTGGGCAGCAGGGCGTGCGCGGCGACCTGCAGCCGTCCGGCGCCCGCCGAGCGCAGTGCGGTCGCGGGGCCCGGGTCGGCGTCCTCGATCGTCTCGGCCCACAGCTTGCCCATCACGCCGACGTTGTGGAACACGAGCGCGAGCACGCCGGGGAACGGGCCGAGGCCCACCGCGGTCACGAACACCAGTGCGAAGACGACGTCGGGGACGGCGCGCAGGAACGACAGCAGCCCGCGGGCGGCCTGGTAGACGACCGGGCCGGGCGCGGTGCCGCGGGCCGCGGCGAGCGCGAGCAGCAGCGCGAACGGGATCGACAGCGTGGTGCCGAGCAGCCCGATCCACAGCGTGACGAGCGCACCCTCCAGGCTCGGCCCGAGCACCTCCCACGAGACGTCGGGCGGGATCGACTCGGCCAGGAACTCCCCCATGCCGCCCGCGCCGTCGAGCAGCGACGCGAACGACATCTCGGTGGTGCGCCAGGCGATCACGTGCACCACGAGCAGCACGGCGACGATCCCGGCGCCGAGGGCGAGCGTGCGCGGCTCGCGCCGCCGGGGCGGTACCGCGACGCGGCGGATCTCCGGTTCGGTGACGGTCACGACGCGGTCTCCAGTGCGGTGTCCAGCGGGGTGTCCAGTGGGGTGTCCGGTGCGGTGTCGCCTGCCGGGTGGCCGGCCCGCTCCGCGGCCGGGTAGAGCGCGCCGACGTCCGTGCCGGGCGGCCCGTCGAGTGCGACGCGGCCGTCCTTCAGCCCGACGACGCGGTCGGCGTACCGCGCGGCGAGGCCCGGCTGGTGCAGGACGGCGAGCACCGCGAGCCGCTCGGTGTGCGCCAGCTCGGCCAGCAGGCCCAGCACCTGCTCGGCCGCCGCCGGGTCCAGCGCGGACACCGGCTCGTCGGCGAGCAGCACCCGGGCCCGCTGGCACAGCGCCCGGGCCACGGCGACCCGCTGCTGCTGCCCGCCGGACAGCGAACCGGCCCGGTCGTGGGCGCGGTCGGCGAGCCCGACCCGCTCCAGGCAGCCCATGGCCTCCTCCCGGACGGCGCGCGGGAACAGCGCCGGGACCAGCGACGAGCGCAGCGGCAGCCGCCCGAGGGCACCGGCGCAGACGTTCTCCAGCACGGTCCGCCGCTGCACGAGGTGGATCTTCTGGAAGACCAGGGCGACGTCGAGGCGGTCGCGCGGCTCCCCGCCGACCCGCACCTCGCCGCCCGCCCGTACGTCGCCCCCGTCGGTGACGAGCCCGGCGGCGGCCCGGAGCAGGGTGGACTTGCCCGAGCCGTTGGCGCCGAGCACGGCGAGCAGCTCCCCGGCCTCGACGTGCACGTCGACGTCGTGCAGGACCTCGCGGTCGCCGTAGCGGACCCGCGCACCGGTGACCCGGAGCATCGGCGTCGTCGTCATTCGACGTCCTCCTCGGTCAGGCCGAGCTTCTGCGCCAGCTCGAACAGGGGGGCGTAGGTCTCGTGGGTGACGGGCACGAGCTTCCCGGGCGGGTCGACGTCGAGCAGGGCACCGATCTCGCCGACGGCCTGCGCGTCGAGGTTCAGCAGGGCATCGGTGACCGCGGCCTTGAACTCCGGGGAGGTGTTCCCGCGGACGGTGACCGGGTCGTTCGGGATCGGCGCGGACGTCCAGATCTGCCGGAACCGCGACGGGTCGAAGATCCCCGACTCGACCGCGGACGCGAGCTGCTGGGTGTTGATCTCCGCGGCGTCGACCTTGCCGTTGGTCAGCGCGAGGAGCGCCTCGGGGTGCCCGCCCGCGTAGTCGACGCGGACGTCACCCTCGCGCAGCCCGGCGTCGAGCAGGGCCTGGCGGGGCAGTGCGTCGCCCGAGGTGGAGCCGACGGCGCCGAGCGCCAGGGTGCGGTCGCGCAGCGCAGCGACCTCGCGGACGTCGGAGTCCGCGGGCACCCAGAGCCCGGCCGTGTAGGTCGACAGCGCACCGTCCGCGGTCCCGAACGACGCGACCGCCTCGGCACCGGCCCGCTGCTCGGCGAAGACGAAGCCGAGCGGGCCGAAGATCCCCAGCTCCAGCTCGTCGTTGCGCATGGCCAGGACCTCGGCCGAGTAGTCGTCGGTGACCTGCACCTCGACCGGGCAGCCCAGCCGGCGCTCCAGGGCGTCACCGAGCACCTCGGCGGCGGGGATCAGTTTCTGCGGGTCCTCGAAGGGTTCGACGCCCATCCGGATCCGGCCGTCCGGGCAGGTGGGCGAGGCGGCGGCGGAGTCCTCTCCGGACGGGCCGCCGCAGGCGGTGAGGCCGAGTGTCGCTGCCAGCAGCAGGCCGGCGAGCAGTCGGGGTCGCATCAGGGCTCCTCGGTGGAACGGGTGGCGGGGACGGCGGGGTGGTGCCGGTCCCGGAGGCTGTCGAGCACGGCCGGGGCGAGGCCGAACGCGGTGGTCATGCCGATCCCGGAGGTGACGGACACGGCCGTCGTCGCGGGCCCGGCCGGGCGGACGAGGAACTCGCCGGGGGCGTCGGCGTAGACGCCCTGCCAGCGACGGGTGACGCGCACGTCGGTCCCGAGCAGCGCCCGGGTCTCGGCGAGCAGCAGCTCGTCGAGGGACTCGTCGCCCCACGGTGCGGGTGTGCGGTCGTAGGCGTGGGTGTCCCCGACGACGAGGTCGCCGCCGGGCAGCTGGGTGAGCATGTGGTTGACGACGGCGTCGAGCAGCTCGGGCCGCTCGGTGCTCCACCGTGCGCGCAGCGCGGCCGCGCCCGCCGTCCCGGAGAGGGCCGGGTAGCGGAGCATCGAGCTGCCGGTGAGGACCGCGGGCCCGACCGTGACGGGCCTGGCCGTCCGGACCTGCAGCATCTGCAGGACGCACCGGCGCAGGCCCGCCTCGTCGGCCAGGTCCGGGAGGAGGCGGTCCAGGTCGTGACCGACGCACAGGAGGACCTGCCGGGCGCGGACGTCCCCGCGGCCGGTGCGGACGACGACGGGGCCGTCGTCGTCGGTGCCGGTGGACCCGGTGCCGGAGGACCCGGCACCACCGTCGATGCCGAGCAGCGGGGTCCCGAACCGGATCTCCGCCCCCGGCTGATCCGCCAGCCAGGCGGCGACCGCACCGACCGCCCGGCGCTGCTCGACCCGCAGGTCCCTGGGCAGGAACGCACCCCCGTGCAGGCCGTCGCTGGCGACCGGGACGCGGGCGGCGACCCCGGCCGGGTCGAGCAGTTCGACGTCGTCGCCGCGCACGGACGCGAGCTCCTCCAGCGCCGCACGCTCCTCGCCGGACCGGGCGACCACGACGGTGCCGCACTCCGCGACGCCGAACCCGGCCTCCTTCCCGAGCCGCAGCCAGGTGTCCCGGCCGCGGGTGGCGTAGGCGAGCGCGTCGCCGGTCTGCGCGGTGAGGCAGCCGTGGCCGAAGTTCCGCACCGAGGCGCCGACGGCACGCTCGTCGCGCTCCAGCACGGTGACGGTCAGGCCACGCGCCACGGCCTCCACCGCATGGGCGAGGCCGACGACGCCGGCCCCGACGATCACGAGATCACTCGTCCGGGTCACGGCACCGACCGTGCCAGCGCCGCCGGGACTGGGCAACGACTTGTCGATACAAGTCGACGACTGTTCACCTGCCATATCCGTGGACGCCGTGCTCGGAGGCTGCGCACTTGTAGAGTCGGGCTCGTGGGTACACCGTTGCACCGGACCCTGGCCGACGAGCTCCGCGCGCGGATCCGCGGCGGCACGCTCGCCGTCGGGGAGATGCTGCCGTCGGAGGCGGAGCTGTGCCGGGAGTTCGAGACCTCGCGCGGCCCTGTCCGACAGGCGCTGGCCGCACTGCGCGACGAGGGATTGATCGGCGGCGGGCAGGGCAGGCGGCCGGTGGTGCTCGACGCCGTGCCGGCGCAGCCCTTCGAGTCGTTCCTGTCCTTCACCCGGCGCGCGGAGCTGACCGGGCACGTGCCGGGCCAGCGGCTGCAGGAGATCGCCCTGCGTCACCCGGGCCCCGCGGTCGCCGCCGCCCTGCACCTCGACCCGGACGACTACGCGGTCCAGCTGATCCGCCTCCGGCTCCTCGACGACCGGCCCGCGATGCTCGAGCGGATGACCTACGTGGAGAAGGTCGGCCGCCCCCTGCTCGACGCGGACCTGAACGCGGGCTCGATCTACGCGCTGCTCACGGCGACCGGCGTCGACCTGCACGCCGCCCGCCACACCTTCGACGCGGTCGCCGCCGACGACCTGGACGCCGAGCTGCTCGGCGTCGAGGCCGGGCACCCGCTGCTGCGCGAGCGCCGCCTGACCTGGAACTCCGCCGGCGAGATCCTGGAGTGGTCCGAGGACCGCTACCGCCCGGACGTCGCGACGGTGACGATCACGAACATGCGGCACGGACGGGGCGCCGTGACCAGGGAGTAGCCCGGCCACGACTCACCGCGTGACCGCCGCCGACACCCCCGGTTCCGGCGGATCGCCCGCCGAGCAGCGGCGCCGGCACCGTCCGCCGCCCCGCTGCGGCTCACGACAGGCTTGGACCGAACGTGGCATTCTTTCCACGAGGCCCCGACCGCGGACGTCCGCCGCCCCGACGATACGGGAATCGCTTCCTCGCGCAGCGATCTCAGCCGACCCCCTGCCGACAGCACCTCACGACCGGACCGGCTCGCACGAGCCCGGCGCCCTGTCCGGAGAGTCGCTGCCTCACGCAGCGATTCCCGCCGACCCCCGGAACCGGCACCCGGCACCCGGCCCGCCCTTCCGTCCGACCGGCCGGCCCTCCAGGCTCTCCCTCCGGAGAATCGCTTACCCGAGCAGCGATCTCCGCGAGGACCCGACCTCACCGCACGAGCGGTCGTCGAGCCGGCTCCCTACGAGCCGGCCGCTCAGGGCCGGACGCCCTGTCGCGGTGCCGCACCGGGTTCCCCGGCGGCGGCGAAGGCGGCGTCGATGTCGTCGAGTGCCCACGGACCGCCGGTGAGCTCGGCGAACGGGAACCGGGCGTGCTCGGCGGCGAGGAACCCGGCGGCCGTGGCGAGGTGCCGGGGCGCGTAGTTGTGCACGCCGACGACGGTGTGCAGCCCACGGACGACGCGCTCGGGATCCAGCGCGACCGCGGGGCCGGACGACACCGACCCGGCGAGGACGACGGTCCCGCCCACGTCCAGGTTGTCGAGACAGGTCTGCACGGCCGACGGAGCCCCCGACAGCTCGAGCGCCACGTCGACGCGATCGAAGCCCGGCGCGGCGGGAGCGCCCGGTGCGCCCGGTGCGCCCGGTGCGGCCGTCGCGGCCGGCGGTCCCGGCACCGCGGCCACCGCGCCGAACCGCAGGGCGCGGTCACGGCGGTCGGCGTGCGGGTCCACGACGACGACGTCCGCGCCGGCCCGGGAGGCCATCGCCGCGGCGGTCACGCCGAGCATGCCTGCCCCGGTGACGAGCACCCGCATCCCGGCGGCGGACGGGCCGAGCCCGGCCGCGTCGAGCACAGCGGCGACCGTGGCGGTCGCGCAGGAGGCGGGCGCGGCGACGGTGTCGGGCACCGCGTCCGGGACGACGACGGTCGCCGTCCCCGGCGCGAGCACGCAGTGGCTGGCGAACCCGCCGGTGAGGGGCCGGGTCTCGTCGAGCGGCTCGTGGCCGTACTTGTGCAGGTCGGTGCACTTCTGCGGGATCCCGCGCCGGCACCGGCGGCAGGACCCGCAGGACGCGGCGACCGACCAGACGACCCGGTCGCCGACCCGGACCGGGCTGCCGTCGACGTGCCGGGCCGTCGCGCCCGGGCCGAGGGCCAGTACCCGTCCGACCTGCTCGTGGCCGAGTACCCCGGGCGCGGGCGAGGGCCGCCGTCCGCGGGTGGTGTGCAGGTCCGAGCCGCAGACGGTCGCGAGATCGATCGCCACGAGGAGCTCGCCGGGTCCGGGCGTCTCCGGGAGCGGTGTGCCGACGACGCGGAACGGCTCCCCGACGCCGTCCCAGCGGGCGTAGCGGGCGGTGGGTTCGGTGACCGTCATGCACGGATGCTCGCACCGGTCCACGCGCGGAACGACGAACTTGTCTTTACAGGTTGGTGAACGGTCCGGCGTGGTTCCGCGGGCGGCGGGGCGGGTACGCCCGGACCGACCCCGTCCTCGACCCCGACACGTGCGAGGTTCTCGTGACCGACCAGGCGACCCTGAGCAAGGAGCCGACGCCCGACACCGCCGAGCACGAGGCGTACTTCCCGTCGCCGTACTCGCTGGATGCCTACACCGCGCCGCGCACCGACTTCGACGGTCTCGCGACGGAGCGCCACGCGTGGACCGGTGGGCGCTGGAAGATCCTCGTCCTCGCCACCGACGAGCGCTACCTCCTCATGGGGAACGGCACCATGTTCTCCACCGGCAACCACCCGGTGGAGACGCTGCTGCCGCTGCACCATGTGCTCGGGGCCGGCTTCGGCGTCGAGATCGCCACGCTGACCGGCAACCCGGCGAAGTTCGAGTGGTGGGCCTACCCAGGCGAGGACGAGGCCGTGCGCAGCACCCGCGACGCCCTGCTGCCGCAGTGGCGGAAGCCGAAGTCGCTGGCCGACGTCGTCGAGCACGAGCTGGGCCCGGACTCGGACTACCTCGGGGTCTTCGTCCCCGGCGGTCACGGCGCCCTGTCCGGCCTGCCGTTCAGCACGGACGTGCGCGACACCCTGGAGTGGGCGACGGGCGCCGGTCGGCTCGTCGTGTCGCTGTGCCACGGCCCGGCCGCGTTCCTGTCGACCCGCATCGGCCGGGAGCGGTCGCTGTTCGAGGGCTACGAGATGTGCGTGTTTCCCGACGCGCTCGACGCCGGTGCGAACGTCGACATCGGCTACCTGCCCGGCCCGATGCCGTGGATGCTGGGCAGGGCCCTGCAGGACGACGGCGTCCGCGTCGTCAACGACGACATGTCCGGCCGCTGCACCACCGACCGTGACGTGATCACCGGGGACAGCCCGCTCGCGGCGAACGAGCTCGGCAGGCTCACCGCCACCGCGATGCTGGCGAAGGCACGCGAGCTCGGCTGACCCGGCTACCCCTCGGCAGCACCGGCCGCCAGCCGCCACACCCGGTCCCGGGTGAACGGCTGGTGGTACGGCCGCACCCCCAGCGCGCGCCGGATCGCGTTCCCGATCGCGGGCGCCACGGGGTTGTAGGGGGCCTCGCTCATCGACTTGGCGCCGAACGTGCCGAGCGCGTCCGAGGTCGCGGCGAACAGCACCTCGACCGGCGGCACGTCGGCCATCTGCGGGACCCGGTAGGTGCGGAACGCAGGGTTGAGCAGCCGGCCGTCGTCGCCGACGTACACCTCCTCGTAGAGCGCGCTGCCGAGCCCCATCGCGGCGCCGCCCTCGACCTGCCCGCGCAGCTGCTCGGGGTTGAGGACGGTGCCGGCGTCGACGGCCTGCACCGACCGCAGCACCCGTACCTCGCCCGTCTCGACGTTCACCGCGGCCCGGACGCCGTGCACGTTCGCCGTGATCGCCCGTTCCTCCCCCGGCTCGGTGCCCTCGCAGGTCAGCCCGCCGGGCGAGCCGGCCAGCAGCTCGTCGAAGCCGATCGGGCCGTCCGGCGTGCGGACGCCGTCGGCGTGCAGCTCCGCACCGGGACCGGCGAGGGTGTGGATCCGTTCCCGCAGCGCCAGCGCGGCCCGGTGCAGCGCCTTGCCCGCGACGGTCGTCCCGGCGGACGCGAACGCCCCGGTGTCGTAGCCGCACGCGTCGGTGTCGCCGTGGTGCAGCTCGATCCGGTCCGGCGTCGTCGCCAGCACGGACGCGACGACCTGGCGGTGCGTCGTCGTCGTGCCGTTGCCGAACTCCACGGTCCCGACGCCGAGCCGGTAACGCCCGCCGGGCAGCAGCGTCACCGAGGCGGTCGCGGCGTGCCCGAACGGCGCCATCGTCGTCATCATGCCCAGCGCCATGCCGTCGGCGGCCCGCCACTGCGGGCCCTCCGGCACGGGGTCCCCCGGGTCCCGGGCCAGCGCGTCCTGCACGAGGTCCAGGCACTGGTCCATGCCGTAGCTCGTCCAGTGCAGGTCGTGCTCGGGTTCCGGGTGGTGCGCGACGTGCAGCGGGTCCCCGGCGCGCACCATGTTGATCCGGCGCAGCTCGAACGGGTCGATGCCGAGCCGGATCGCGAGCTCGTCCATCGCGGACTCCACCGCGAGCAGCACCTGCCCGAGCCCGTACCCGCGGAACGCCCCGCTGGGCACGTTGTGGGTGTAGACGACCTCGGCGTCGAGGTGCTTGACCGGACAGTTGTAGACGCTCACCGACTCGGCGACCGAATGGAACAGCACCCCGCGGGAGTGGTTGCCGTAGGCGCCGGTGTCGGACAGGACGTCGAGCTTCATCGCGGTGAGCCGCCCGGACGCGTCGGCGCCGAGCTCGACGCCCACCCGCATGGGATGGCGCAGCGCGGTGCGCTCGAACTCGTCGGCCCGGGTGAACTCGTGGACGACGGTGCGCCCGGTGCGCAGCACGGCGAGCCCGACGAGGTCCTCGGCGAACATCTCCTGCTTCCCGCCGAACCCGCCACCGACCCGCGCGGTGTGCACCCGGACACGGTCGGGGTCGAGGTCCAGCAGGCGCGCCAGCTCGGCGCGGGTGAGGAACGGGACCTGGGTGCCGGCGCGGATGTCGAGGCGGCCGCGGTCGTCGAGCCGTCCGACCGCGCCGTGGCACTCCAGCTGGGCGTGGCTGACCCGCGACGTCCGCCACGTCCCGGACACGGTGACGGCCGAGCCGCGCAACGCCGCGGCGACGTCGCCGCCGTGCCCGCCGTGCAGGGCCAGGACGACGTTGCGGGAGGCGTCGTCGACCCGGTCGTCCGGCGTCCGGTCCGGGTGCACGAGCGGTGCACCCGGCCGGCGGGCCTCCTCCGGGTCGAGCACCGCGGGCAGGACGTCGTAGTCGACGGCGATCAGCCGGCAGGCCGCCTCGGCCTCGGCGGGGCTCTCCGCGACGACGGCGGCGACCCGCTGCCCGACGTGCCGGACGACGTCGTCGAGCATCCGGGTGTCGTCCGGGTCGTCGGTGCGGTGCTCGTGCCGGGCCGTGGAGTAGCGGGTCGCCGGGACGTCGTGGTGGGTCAGCACCAGGCGGACGCCCGGTGCGGCGCGCGCGGCGGTGGCGTCGATCGCGCGGATCCGGGCGTGCGCGTGCGGGGAGGCGAGGATCCGCAGGTGCAGGGCACCGGTGAGGTCGGTGTCGACGGTGAAGGGTTCGGTCCCGGTGACGATGCGCTCCGCGGCCGGGGGGCGCGCCGCGGTGCCGATGCTCCCGCCGTCGGGCGCGCTGCCGCACCCGGGGCCGGTACCGGGGCCGGACGCGGTCGCGCCGCCGTCCCGTGCCGCGCCGCATCCGGGCGTGGCCCCGGCGGCCGCGGCCCGCACCCCGGTCTCGATCGCCTCGCGGATCGACCGGTAGCCGGTGCAGCGGCAGAGGTTGCCCTTCATCCTGCGGGGCAGGTCGTCGAGGTCGTCCTCGGTCAGCGTCGACGCGGTCACGATCTGCCCGGCCGTGCAGAAGCCGCACTGGAACCCGAAGCGGTCCACGAACGCCTGCTGCACCGGGTGCAGTCCCCGCTCGGTGGCGAGCCCGGACACGGTGGTGACCTCCGCGCCGTCGAGGCGCTGCGCGGGGATCAGGCAGGAGTGGACGGGGCGGCCGTCGAGCAGGACGGTGCAGGCGCCGCAGTCGCCGGCGTCGCACCCCTTCTTGACCTCGGAGTGCCCGTGCTCGCGCAGCAGGGTCCGTGTGCACTGGCCCGGGCGCGGCTCGCCGGACACCTCGACGTCGTTGATCCGGAACTTCATGCGGCGAGCTCCTCGTGGATCTCGGCCAGCAGGACGCCGCTGACCTGGCGCCGCCAGCCGGCCGTGCCGAGCGGATCGGTGTACCAGCCGTCCAGTGCGGCGACGTCGGCGCGCAGCCGCCCGGTGCCCGGCAGCGCCGGGTAGCGCAGCACCGTCGGTGCGGCCGTCGCGGCGGTGATGCCGAAGACGCAGCCGCCGTCGTCGTGCAGCCGCCCGGTCAGCACGGCACCGGACCGGCCCAGCTCGGCGAGCGCGATCTTCCGGAACGCGGTGCGGGCCGACAGCGCGTGCGCGGGCAGCTCCAGCGACCGCAGGACCTCGCCGGGGCGCAGCGCGTTCGTCCCGTTGCCGGTGACGAGCTGCGCGACGGGGACGCGGTACGTGCCGCCGTCGGGGGTCCAGACGAGCGCGACGCCGTCGAGCGCGACGCACAGCGCGACCATGCCGGCCGCGGCGAACGACCGGCAGACGTTCCCGCCGACGGTCGCGGTGTGCCAGATCTTGTACGACGCCAGCAGCGCGTGCGCGCACTGCGCGAGCAGCGGGCGCCCGGTGCGCTCCCCGAACGCGGCGAGCTCGGCGATCGTGCAGGTCGCGGCGATCTCCAGCCCGCCGTCCGGCCGGACGACGACCGGTTCCCAGCCCATCGTCGTCAGGTCGACCAGGCCGGTCGTGTCCGGCTGCGGCTCGGAGAACAGCCAGGTCCCGCCGCCGAGGATCCGCTCCCCCGGCGCCAGCGCGAGGTCGCCGCGCGAGCGGGCCCGGCGGAACGTCGTGACGGTGTGCAGGTCCATCCGCTCACCCGGCCTTCGCGACCAGGTCGCGGTGCACCGCCGCGCAGCGCTCGGCGACGGCGCCGGTGTCGACGGTGACGACCCGGTCCCGCTCGACGACGGTCCGGCCGTTCACCAGCAGCCGCTCCAACGGCGGCGCCGCACCGAGGACGAGCGCCGCGACGGGGTCGGCGATCCCGGCGTGCCCGAGCCCGTCGAGCCGCCACAGCGCGAGATCGGCGAGCTTGCCGGGCTCGATCGAGCCGATCTCGGCCTCGCGGCCGAGGACCGTCGCGCCACCGAGCGTGCCGAGCTCCAGGGCGGCGCGCACGGACAGCGCGGTCGGCCCGCCGACGGCGCGGGCGAACAGGACCGCGTGCTTGACCTCCTCCAGCAGGTTCGTGCCCTCGTTCGACGCGGCCCCGTCGACGCCCAGCCCGACCCGCGCACCGGCGTCGGCCAGGTCCCGGAGCCGGGCGATGCCGGCCCCGAGCCGCCCGTTGGAGGTCGGGCAGTGCGCGACGCCGGTGCCGGAGGCACCGATCGCCTTCACGGCGTCGTCGTCGAGGTGGACGGTGTGGGCGAACCAGACGTCCGGGCCCGTCCAGCCGAGACCGGCGACGTACTCGGTCGGGGAACAGCCGAACCGCTCGCGGCAGAAGTCCTCCTCGTCGGCGGTCTCGGCGAGGTGGGTGTGCAGCCGGACACCGAGGTCGCGGGCCAGCTCGGCGGACTCCCGCATGAGGTCGCCGGTGACGGAGAACGGCGAGCACGGCGCCAGCGCGATCCGCAGCATCGAGTCCGGCGCCGGGTCGTGCCAGCGGGCGACGGCGTCGGCGGACGCCGCCAGGATCGCGTCGCGGTCCTCGACGACGTGGTCCGGGGGCAGCCCGCCCGCGCTGCGCCCCAGGTCCATCGAGCCGCGGGTCGGGTGGAACCGCAGCCCCACCTCGGCGGCGGCGCGGATCTCGGCGCCGAGGACGTCACCGCCCTCGCGGGGGAAGACGTAGTGGTGGTCGGTCGAGGTCGTGCACCCGGACAGCGCGAGCGTCGCGAGCGCGCCGGTGGCACCGGTGTGCACGGCGTGCTCGTCGATCCCGGCCCACACCGGGTACAGCGTCGTCAGCCACTCGAACAGCGTGTGGTCGACGGCGAGCCCGCGGGTCACCCACTGGTACAGGTGGTGGTGGGTGTTGACCAGTCCCGGGGTGAGCAGGCAGCCGCGGCCGTCGACCACCCGGCCCGGCCCGGTGGGTGCCGGGCCCGGCCCCACGGCGGTGATCCGGTTCCCCTCGACGACGACGTGCCCGCCCGGGAACTCCTGCCCGCTGACGGTGACGACGTGCGCCCCGTCGATGACGATCCGCTCCATGTGCCCAGGGAACCGCTCCGGGGTCACGGGTAGAAGGCACCACCGTGACGAATCGTCGCCGTCCCCTGCCCGGACGGTTGTAGGTTCCTCCAATGCTGCTCTCCGAGCTGGTGGACCGCCGTGAGCTGCGACTGCGCGTGCTGCACGGCACCGCGGCGGATCTGGACCGTCCGGTGCGCTGGGTCTACACGACGGACCTGCCGGACCCGTCGCGCTACCTCGGCGGCGGCGAGCTGGTCGTGTCCGGCCTGGTGTGGCGGCGGTCGGCGGCCGACTCCGAGCGGTTCGTCGCGGCCGTCGCGCGGTCCGGGGCGGCCGCGCTCGTCGCGGGCGAGGCGGTGTTCGGGGAGGTCCCGGACGACGTCGTCGACGCCTGCCGCCGGCACGGCCTCGTGCTGATCGCGGTACCGGTCGACGTGTCGTTCGGAACGGTCACGGAGACGGTCGTCGGCGCGTTGTCCGCGGCCCGCGGCGACCGGCTCGCACACACGCTCGGGCGGCACCGGCGCCTGCTCGACGCGTTCGCGGGCGGCGCGGCGCTCACCGAGCTGGCCGGCTCGGTGTCCGCGGGGACCGGCCTGACCTGCCGGGTCCTGACGGCCGGCGGCCGGCTGCTCGCCGGTCCCCCACTGCCCGACGACGACCGGGACGCCGTCGTCGCGGCCTTCCTCACCGCCGGACGGCTCCCGGTCTCCGCCGGACGGCACCTGCTCGTCCCGGCCGCGCCGGGCACGGCGCGCGCGGAGAGCTGGCTGGTGGCGGCGGAGTCGGCCCCCGGCCACGATCCCGGCGGCCCGGGGCCCGAGGCGGTCGACGCCGTCGGGGAGCTGGCGGCGATCGCCGCGCTCGACCGGGCCCGGCGGCGGGAGGGCGTCGCGGTGGCCCGGCCGATCGCCGACGACGCGCTGGCCCGGATCGCCGCCGGTGAGGGCGACCGGCCGGAGACGCGCGTCCGGCTGCGGCAGGCCGGGGTGGAACCCGACGGCACGCTCGTCGTGCTCGTGCTGCGCGCCGACGGCACCCCGGACCCGGCCGGCACGGCGCACACCGTGCTGGTCGACGCGCTGGCCGGGGCCGGGCCGGCCGCCGTCGGGGTGCACGACGACGCGGCCGTCGCCGTGCTCGCCGACACCGGGGAGCCGGACCCGGTCCCCGCGGTGCTGGCCGCGTTGCACCGGCTCGGGCCGGGACTGGGCGGGCGCCGGCTGCACGCCGGGGTGTCGCGGCCGTCGTCCGCGGAGGCGCTGTCCGGTGCGCTCGGCGAGGCCGGGCACGCCGCGGGGCTCGCCGCGACCCGGCCCGGCCCGGTCGCGTCCGCCCGGGCCGGGGAGATCACCTCGCACGTGGCGCTGCTGGCCGGCGTGCCCGACGACGTCCGCCGCGGTTTCGCCGCCCAGGTGCTCGGCCCGGTGCTGGACCACGACGTCCGCTCCGGGACCGGGCTCGCCGAGACGCTCGCGACGTTCCTGGACGAGTCCGGTTCGTGGAGCAGGACCGCGGCGCGACTGCACCTCCACGTCAACACGGTGCGGTACCGGATCGGGCGGGTCGAGGAACTCACCGGTCGTGACCTGGGCTCGTTCTCCGACCGCGTCGACCTGTACCTCGCGTTGCAGTCCCGGTGACGGGGTCCCGGTGACGGGGTCCCGGTGACGGGGTCCCGGTGACGGGGTCCCGGTGACGGCTCAGCGCCGGGCGGCACCGGCCTTCCCCGCACGCACCGGCTTCGCACCCGGCCGCGGTGCACGGGCA
This sequence comes from Pseudonocardia sp. EC080619-01, assembly GCF_001420995.1. Lineage (NCBI taxonomy): Bacteria > Bacillati > Actinomycetota > Actinomycetes > Pseudonocardiales > Pseudonocardiaceae > Pseudonocardia > Pseudonocardia sp. EC080619-01. The sequence goes on from NZ_CP012184.1 coordinate 88,951, forward strand.
CGGGCACGAGCGGGGGCGGGAGCGGCGACGACCGGGGCGGGCCGCCGGTCCAGCAGTCTCGTGATCACCAGCTGCTGCACCAGCGTCGCGAGGCTGCCGGTCATCCAGCACAGCAGCAGCGCGATCGGCACCGGGAAGAACAGCCCGCCCACGAGCACGCCGAGCGGCGCGACCCACGGCATCGCGGCCAGCACCCGTCCGACGCCCGCGGGCTGTCCGCTGGGGTCGACCCGGGCGAACCGCATGCTCAGGTGGGTGCAGACGGCGGCGAGCACCGCCAGCGGCACGACGACCGCGGCCACCGCACCGGCCGCGACCGGCGCCCCGCCGAACGACGCGAGCTGGTCGGCGGGCATCGTCAGCCACGCCGACAGCGGCGCCCCGAACAGCCTGGCCTGCAGGAACGAGCCGACCTGGTCGGGTCCGAACGCGTAGTTGGCGATCGCCGCGTTCTGCTCGAAGCTCAGCCCGGGGCGGTTGAACGAGCGCAGGACGTGCAGCAACGCGACGAACACCGGGATCTGCAGCAGCGCCGTCCCGAGCCCGGCGACCGGCGACGAGCCGTGCTCGCGGTGCAGCGCGGCGGTCGCCTCGGCGAGCCTGCGGGAGTCGTGGCGGTGCTTCTCCCGCAACGCGGTGAGCTGCGGGCCGAGCGCACGCGTGATCCGCGCCGACCGCATCCGGGTCCAGGCGGGGCGCACCAGGAGCCCGCGCACGGTGAGCACGAGGAACACGACGGACAGCGCCCAGGCGAGGCCGGAGGCGGGGCCGAGCAGGGCACCGAACAGCTCGTGCCAGAGGCGCATGACGAAGGAGACGGGGTAGTAGAGGAAGTCGAGCACAGGGAACTCCAGGGACGTCCGGTCGAAGGGCGGGACGGACGCCGGAGCAGGCGGATCGGCGGGGGCGCTGGCCCATGGCGCGGGGCCGGCAGTGGCGCGGGGGGCGGCGGTGGCGCGTAGGCCGCAGTGGCGCGCGAGGCCGGCGTTGACGCGGGCGGTGACGCGGGCGGTGACGCGGGGCCGTGACGTGTGCGGCCGGCACACCGCCCGACAGCCCTGCGGGCCGCCGGGTACCTCCTTCCGGAAAATCTCTGCCTGAGGAAGCGATTCTCCGAACAGGACCACCCCCGTGGGGCGACGAGCCACCGCACCGGGTGCGACATCTGCGATCTCCACGCGTGTCGACAGCGCCGACGACACCGGCCGACGACACCGGCCGACGGCACCCGCGGACGAGACCCGACGAGACCCGACGGTCACCACCGGTCGTCGGCGGCTCCCGACCGGCTCAGCCGATCGTCTGCTCCAGCGGGACCGGGAACCCCGGTGCCCGGGGGCGCGGCCGCCCGTCGGCGTCGGGATCGCACTGGCGGGCCGCACCGGCCCGGTGCGCGCTGCGCAGGGCCTCGCGGACGGGAGTCGTCGCCGTGGTCGCGAGGAGACGCAGCGAGCCGAGCTCGCGCCCGCCGGTCCAGGCCAGGACGGCCAGCGCGACGACGGCGCCGACGAGTCCGGCGTCGCCGTCGACCGGGAGCAGGACCGGGACCAGCACCAGGAGCGACGCGAGGAGGGCCGCGAGCAGCACCGCCGCCGCGTCACGCACCCGGTCCACCCGGTACGCGGTCCCCTCTCCCATGCCCGCCACCGTACCGCCCCGGACGGTGGCGGGCCGGGGATCAGCGCGCGACGAGGTCGTCGAACCGGTGCCCGGCGACCTTCGCGATCTCGACGAGGGCGGCGGCGTGTTCCTGCGCGGGCGGGTGGGTGAGCCGGCGGCGGGCGGTCGCGAGCAGCGCGGCCCGGTCACCGGCGTCGCGCAGGCAGACGATCAGCGGGAAACCGAACCGCTCCCGGTAGGACGCCGCGAGCGCAGCGAGCTCGTCCCGGTCGTCGGCGCCGAGCAGCGCCAGGCCGGCCCGGTCCCGGGACACGGCCCGGTCCCCGAGCGCGTCCCCGACCGTGTCCCCGGCTGTGTCCCCGGCCGTGTCCCCGGTTCCCTGCCCCGCCCGGCCCGCGGGTGCCCGCCCGTCCGGCCCGACGCCGTCGCCGGTCCCGCTCCCGCTCCCGCTCGTCACGAGTCCACCGAGATCGGGGTAGTGCCCCATCAGCTCCCGCTGCTCCCCCGCCGGTGCGGCGAACAGCTCCTCCTGGACCGCGGCCCGCAGCGCGTCGGTGTCCGGGAACGGCCCGCGCGCGTGCACCCGGGCGGGCACCGGCGTCGGCCCCTCGAAGAGCCGGCCGAAGACGTCGGCGAACTCGGCCCGCCCCATCGTCTCGATCCGGTCGGCCGCGATCCCGGCCGGCACCGGGTCCCCGGCCGGCCGGCGTCCGGTGTGGAAGAACAGCAGGTTCAGGCCGATCGCCACCACGCTGCCCGCCGTGATGCCCGAGCCGAGCACGATCTGCGCCCAGCCCGGCAGCGCCTGCGCGACGTCCGGCTGCACCGTGACGAACAGCGCCACCCCGAGGCCGGAGCCGACCACCACGACGTTGCGGTGGTCCCGGAAGTCCACCGCGGTCAGCGTCTGGATCCCGACGACGGCGACCGTCGCGAACATCGCGAGCGCCGCCCCGCCGAGGACCGGGTGCGGGACCGCGGCGACCAGCGCCCCCGCCTTCGGGACCAGCCCGATGAGGATCATGAACCCACCGGCGGCCGCGACCACCCATCGGCTCGACACCCGGGTCAGCCGCACCAGGCCGACGTTCTCGGCGAAGCAGGTGTAGGGGAACGAGTTCAGGACCCCGCCCAGCGTGGTGGCGGCGCCGTCGGCGCGCAGGGCGCGGGCGACGTCGTCCGGCCCGACCCGCTTCCCGACGATCTCGCCCGTCGCGACGACGTCCCCGGTCGTCTCCACCGCCGTGATCATCATGACCACGATCATCGAGAGGATCGCGGCCAGTGAGAACTGCGGCCAGCCGAAGTGGAACGGCGTCGTCACCCCGACCCACGCCGACTCCCCCACCCCCGAGGTGTCGACGAGCCCGAACGGCACCGCGGCGAGCGTCCCGATCACGAGCCCCGCCAGCACCGCGACGGTCGCCAGGAAGCCCCGGAAGATCCGCTGGATCAGCACGATCACCGCCAGCGTGCCGAGCGCGAGCGCCAGGTACAGCGGGTTGCCCGGATCGGGGGCGTTCGCACCGCCGACGGCGTCCTGCGCCGCGACCGGCAGCAGCGCCAGCCCGATCACCGTGATCACCGTGCCGGTGACGACCGGCGGGAAGAACCGCAGCAGCCGGGCCACGTAGGGCGCCGCGAAGAACGTCACGAGCCCGGCGACGATCACGGCACCGTAGATCGTCGTCAGCCCCTCGGTCCCGCCACCCGCGGCGAGCCCGATCGCGATCATCGGGGACACCGCGGTGAAGGTGACGCCCTGCAGCAGCGGGAGCCGCACACCGATCTTCCGGCCGATCCCGACCGCCTGGATGATCGAGGCGATCCCGCAGGTGAAGAGGTCCGCGTTGATGAGGTGGATCAGCTGCCGCTCGTCCAGCCCGATCGCGTTCGCCAGCAGGATCGGGACGACGACGGCGCCCGCGTAGAACGCGAGCACGTGCTGCAGGCCGTAGACGGCGAGACGGCCCGGCGGTGGCACGGCGTCGACGGGGTGGACGGGCTGGGTGGACGGGCGGCGGCGCGGACGCGGCAGCGGACTCATCGGATCCTCGTTCCGGACGGGATTGCGACCTGCATCACCATGCGCCCGCCGTCGCCGGGCCCGGCACGGCCACGGACGACGAACGCACCGGGCCGGTGACCGGGAGATTCGTGCGATCCCACAGTCGACCGGCCCGCCGCGAGACAGCGGCGTGATCGCTCGAAACCGCGCCGAAACCTGTGGGAAACGCGCTCCGGAGAGAGTTCCGGGATGCACCTCAGCCCCCAGGAGCGCGACAAGCTGCTCGTCCACGTCGCCGCCGACGTCGCCCGCAGACGGCGCGAGCGGGGCCTGCGGATGAACTACCCGGAGTCGGTCGCGCTGATCACCGAGCACGTCCTGGAGGGCGCCCGGGACGGGCGGACGGTCGCCGAGCTCATGTCGAGCGGCCGGGAGGTGCTGACCCGCGACGACGTCCTCGACGGCATCGGGGACATGCTCGACTCGGTGCAGGTGGAGGCCACCTTCCCGGACGGCACCAAGCTCGTCACCGTGCACGGGCCGATCGCGTGAGCGGCGGGGGTGGCGGGAGCACGGCGGGCTCGCCGGGCGAGATCCTCCTCGGCGAGGAGCCGGTCGCGCTGAACCCGGGACGCGAGCGGATCGTCCTGACCGTCGAGAACGTCGCCGACCGGCCGGTCCAGGTCGGCTCGCACTACCACTTCGCGGCGGCCAACCCCGGCCTCGAGTTCGACCGCGACGCGGCCTGGGGGCACCGGCTCGACGTGCCGGCCGGGACGTCGGTGCGGTTCGAGCCGGGCGTGGCGCGCCAGGTGACGCTGGTGCCGATCGCCGGTGCCCGCCGGGTGCCGGGTCTGCGCCCGGAACGGGCCGGAGCCCTGGACGAGCGGGGGTACGCACGATGAGCGGCACCATCGGGAGGGCCCGCTACGCCGACCTCTACGGCCCCACGGTCGGCGACCGGATCCGGCTGGCCGACACGAACCTCGTCGTCGAGGTGACCGAGGACCGCTCCCGCGGTCCCGCGTCGGGCGACGAGGTCATGTTCGGCGGCGGCAAGGTGATCCGTGAGTCGATGGGCCAGGCCGCCGTGACCGCGGAGCAGTGCCCCGACCTGGTGATCACCGGCGCCGTCGTGCTGGACCACTGGGGCGTGGTGAAGGCCGACGTCGGCGTGAAGGACGGCCGGATCGTCGGCATCGGCAAGGCCGGGAACCCCGACACGATGGACGGCGTCGACCCGGCGCTGGTGATCGGCCCGGGCACCGAGGTGCTCTCCGGCAACGGGAAGATCCTCACCGCGGGCGGGATCGACGCCCACGTGCACTTCATCTGCCCGCAGCTGGTCGAGACCGCGCTCGCGTCCGGCGTGACCACGCTGATGGGCGGTGGCACCGGGCCGGTCGACGGATCGAAGGCCACCACCGTCACCCCCGGCCCGTGGAACATCGGCCGGATGCTGGGCGCGATGGACCACCAGCCGGTGAACGTCCTGCTCATGGGCAAGGGCAACACGGTGAGCTCCGCGGCGCTGCACGAGCAGCTCCGCGCCGGGGCGGGCGGGTTCAAGCTCCACGAGGACTGGGGCACCACCCCGGCCGCGATCGACGCCTGCCTGCGGGTCTGCGAGGAGACCGGCGTCCAGGCCGCGATCCACACCGACACGCTCAACGAGGCCGGCTTCCTGCAGTCCACCCTGGACGCCATCGGGGGCCGCTCGATCAACGCGTTCCACACCGAGGGCGCGGGCGGCGGGCACGCCCCCGACATCATCGAGGTCGTCGGCACCGGACACGTGCTGCCGTCGTCGACGAACCCGACCCGGCCGCACACCGTGAACACCCTCGACGAGCACCTCGACATGCTCATGGTGTGCCACCACCTGAACCCGTCGGTGCCCGAGGACCTGGCGTTCGCCGAGTCCCGGATCCGCCCGACGACGATCGCCGCCGAGGACGTCCTGCACGACCTGGGCGCGATCTCGATGATGAGCAGCGACTCGCAGGCGATGGGCCGGATCGGCGAGGTGGTCGTCCGGACCTGGCAGACCGCGCACGTCATGAAGGCCGCCCGCGGGCCGCTGCCCGGTGACTCGGACCGCGCGGACAACCTGCGGGCCCGGCGCTACGTCGCCAAGTACACGATCAACCCGGCGCTGGCGCACGGCGCCGCGGAGCACGTGGGGTCGGTCGAGGCCGGCAAGCTCGCCGACCTGGTGCTGTGGGAGCCGAAGTTCTTCGGGGTGCGGCCCGCGGTCGTGCTGAAGGGCGGGTTCGCCGTCTGGGCGCAGATGGGCGACGCGAACGCCTCCATCCCGACGCCCGGCCCGGTCTACGGGCGCCCGATGTTCGGCTACGCCCCCACCCCGGCCGCGCTGGGCTCGCTGACCTTCATGGCACCGTCCGCCCTCGACGACGGTGTCCCCGGCCGTCTCGGCCTCGCGACGCCGTGCGTGCCGGTCGCCGACACCCGCTCCGTGCGCAAGGCGGCGATGGTGCTCAACGACGCGACGCCGGAGGTGCGGGTCGACCCGGACTCGTTCGGGGTGACGATCGACGGCGCCGTCGTCGAACCCGCGCCGGTCGGCGAGCTGCCGATGGCCCAGCGGTACTTCCTGTTCTGATGACGGGCCTCGCCTCGCTCGTGCTCGCCGACGCCCGATTCCCCGGTGGCGGGCACGTCCACTCCGGCGGCCTGGAGGAGGCCGTGTCCCGCGGCCTGGTGTCCGACGTGGACTCGCTCGCCACGTTCCTGCGCGGGCGGTTGCGCACCGCGGGCCGGGTCGCCGCCACCGCCGCGGGGCGCTCCGCGCTCGTGAGTGGAAAAGTCGGCTCCGACCACGGTTTCCACTCACGGGCGCTCCGCGCCCTGGACGCCGCGCTCGACGCGCGCACCCCGTCGGCGGCGCAGCGCGACGCCTCGCGGGCGCAGGGCCGGGCGGCGCTGCGGGCGGTGCGGGCGGCCTGGCCGTCGCCGGTGCTGGACGCGCTCGTCGCCGTCCACCCCCGCCCGCACCATCCGCTGCTGGCCGGAGCGGTGATCGGGTACGCCGGGGAGGACCCCGCCGCGGCGGCCCGCTGTGTCGGTTACCTGGCCGTCAGCGGTCCCGCCTCGGCCGCGGTGCGGCTGCTCGGGCTGGACCCGTTCGCCGTCAACGCCGTGCTCGTCGCGCTCGGCCCCGACCTCGCCGCGCTCGTGAGCGAGGCCGCGGACCTCGCGGCGGGCCCGGTCACCGATCTGCCGGCGCCGGGTGCGCCGGTCCTCGACCTCATGGCCGAGGCCCACGTCCACCACCACCGCGAGAGGGTGCGTCTCTTTGCCTCCTGACGCAGGCCACGGTCACGGCCACGTGATCAGCTTCGATCCGACCGTCACCGACCACGACCACCACTCCCCCGCCCCGCACGCCGGACGCGCGGTGCGGATCGGGATCGGCGGCCCGGTCGGTTCCGGCAAGACCGCGCTGGTCGCGGCGCTGGCCCGCAGCCTGGCCGGGCGGGTCCGGCTGGCCGTGGTCACCAACGACATCTACACCACCGAGGACGCCGACTTCCTGCGTCGCGCGGGCGTCCTGGCACCGGAGCGGGTCGAGGCGGTGCAGACCGGGTGCTGCCCGCACACGGCGATCCGCGACGACATCACCGCGAACCTCGACGCGATCGACCTGCTCGAGGAACGGTTCGGCGACCTGGAGCTGGTGCTCGTCGAGTCCGGCGGGGACAACCTCACCGCCGTGTTCTCCCGGGGGCTGGTCGACCGGCAGATCTTCGTCGTCGACGTCGCCGGTGGGGACAAGGTGCCCCGCAAGGGCGGCCCCGGGGTGACCACCGCGGACCTCCTGGTGATCAACAAGACCGACCTCGCCCCGCTGGTCGGCGCCGATCTCGGGGTGATGACCGGCGACGCGGCGCGGATCCGGGGCGAGCTCCCGGTCCTCGCACAGTCCCTGGTCGAGGACCCGGCCGCCGGTGACGCCTGCGCCTGGGTGCTGGAGCAGGTCGCCGCGGTCCGCGCGACGGTCTGAGGTGCGCGCCCGCGCGAGCCTCGCCGTCGAGCTGCGGGACGGCCGGACCGTCGTGACGGTCCTGCGTGCCCAGGCGCCGCTGGCGCTGGTCCCGCGGCGGGGCGCGGCCGCGGCGGCGAGCCCCGATGCCGTCGTCCACCTGGTCGGGTCGGCGTCCACCCCGCTCGCCGGCGACGACGTGCGGCTCGACGTCACCGTCGGACCCGGCGCACGGTTGGTGCTGACCGGTGTCGCGGCGGCCGTCGCGCTGCCCGGCGCCGGACGTCCGAGCCGGACGGTCCTGTCCTGCACCGTCGGCGACGGCGGCGCGCTGACGTACCTGCCCGAGCCGACCGTCGTCACCGGGCGGGCCGACCACGAGACGGTGCTGGACGCCGACCTCGCCCCGACGGCGTCGCTGCGGGCACGGGACCTCCTGGTCGGCGGCCGCACCGGCGAGCGCCCCGGGCGCTACCGCGGCACGGTCCGGATCACCGAACGGGGGCTCCCGCTGCTGGTGCAGACCCAGGAGATCGGCGACCCGGATCTCGACGGCTCACCCGCCCACCTGGCCGGGCACCGCGTGCTGGGCACCGAGGTCCTGGTCGGGGACGACGGCGGCACCCGCCCCGCCGCGGGCGAGGGCTGGAGCCTGTCCCCGCTCGCCGTCCGGGGCGTGCTCGCGACCGCCGTCGCGCACGACGCGGTCACCGCGGACCGCCGGCTCACCGAGGCCCTGTCCTGCGTGGAGGGCGCGGTGGCCGCCACCGGAACGGGCCGGTGACGGCCACCGCTTCGACGACCGGGGAGCCCCGGTCCGGTCCGTGGGGTGGTCACCCCTGGGCGGGCAGCACGTGCTCCTTGCGCCGGTCCGTGCTCAGGCAGAGCGAGCAGACATAGGCGTCGTGCGCGACGCACGCGGTCATGTCCGGGCGCTCCAGGTCCTGCCCGCAGACGTGACAGGGCAGCACCACGTCCGACGGGTTGCCGTGCTCGTCGTACATCGGCAGGTCGATGCCGTCGTCGGTCCGGCGCAGGTAGTACCGGCCCCCGGTGGCGACCGCCAGCACCGGGGGCAGCACGAGCCCGAGCGCGATCGCGACCAGCGGGGAGAACGGCTGGATCGCCGTCCCGAGCGCCCCGAAGAACGTCGCGATCGACAGTCCGCCGGCCAGCACGACCGAGACGAACCCGACCGGGTTGACCGCGTAGAGCATCCCGCGGCGGAACTCGGGGTGCTTCGGGGAGAGCCTCAGCAGGTACTTGTTGACCGCGATGTCGGTGGCGACGACGACGATCCACGCGATGGCGATGTTCGCGTAGAAGCCGAGGATCGCGGTGAGGAAGTCGAACATGTTCGCCTCCATCAGCACCAGCGCGATCAGCAGGTTGACGCCGAGGAACACGAGCCGGCCGGGATAGGTCCCGGTGATCCGGGTGAAGGAGTTCGTCCAGGCCAGCGACCCGGAGTACGCGTTCGTCACGTTGATCTTGACCTGGCTGACGACGACGAGCACCACCGCGAGGGTGATCGCCAGCCAGCCCGGCACGAGGTCCTGGTAGATCAGCAGGAACTGCTGCACGGGCTCGTTCGCCACCGCGGCGCCCCCGGCGACGTTCGCGATGAAGTACACGGCCAGGAACAGGCCGACGACCTGCTTCGCGGCGCCGAACAGGACCCAGCCCGGCCCCGCCAGCAGCGTCGCCGTCCACCACCGGCGGCGGTTCTCCGGCGTCTTCGGCGGCATGAACCGCAGGTAGTCGATCTGTTCGGCGATCTGCGCGATCAGCGACAGGCAGACCCCCGCGGCGAGCATGACCGAGCCGATGCTCGGCGCACCCAGGCCGTCCTCGCCCTGGTAGGCCAGGAACGTCGAGACCGAGTCCGGGTGGGCCAGCACGAGGTAGCCGAACGGCAGGACCATCAGCACCAGCCAGAGCGGCGTCGTCCAGAGCTGGAGCGTCGACAGCAGCGACATCCCGTACAAGACGAGCGGGAAGATGATCACCGTGGAGACGGCGTAGCCGATCCACAGCGGGACGCCGAGCCCGAGCTCGAGCCCCTGCGCCATGATCGAGCCCTCGAGCGCGAAGAAGATGAAGGTGAACGTCGCGAAGATGATGTTGGTGAGGATCGAGCCGTAGTAGCCGAATCCGGAGCCGCGGGTCACCAGGTCGAGGTCCAGGTTGTACCGCGCGGCGTAGTAGGCCACGGGCGTGCCGGTCGCGATCACGACGAGCGCGAAGACCGCGATCCCCCACAGCGCGTTCGTCGTGCCGTAGGCGATGCCGATGTTGGCGCCGATCGAGAAGTCGGCGAGGTAGGCGATCCCGCCCAGCGCCGTCACCCCGACGACGCCCGGTGACCACCTGCGGTAGCTGCGTGGCGCGTACCGGAGTGTGTAGTCCTCCAGCGTCTCCCGCGCTGCGCCGACCGCGGCCGGTGCCGCCGTGGCCGGCGGGTCCATCTCCTGGGTCACGTCCCCCACCTCCGACGACGGCCGGGTCGGCGGCCGCCGCACGGAATGCTGCGTGCCCGGACCACCGTCCCGGGTTGCCCCGCTGTCACGAGTGGGTGTCGCATGGATCGGGCCAATGGGGCGAACCGGACCCGAGATGACGGGCGGTCGTCGCCGCGGAACGACTACGTGAAGAAACGGGGCCGCCCGGCGTCCGCCGGAGCGGAGCCGGGTCGAACGAACGGCGGCGCACCGACGACGAGCGGCGGTCGTGACGTCACGGGAGGGAATGCGGGGCCCGTCACCACCGCCTGATTCCGGCACCGTCCCGTAGGTGACCTGCCGCACACCGTTCATGCGCGCGCAGCGTGCGTTCGTCTCGGCCGCCTTGACCACCCGAACCGGTGTGCCCAATCTCGCTGCGTACCGCGAGTCGCAGGTCAGCGAGAGGGATGAATCCAATGGTGCTTCCGTCCAAGATGCCTCAGCTCGCCGACCTCGATCTGCTGCTGTCGGTCGGGAGTCACGGCAGCGTGGGGAAAGCGGCGCAGGCGCACAGCCTCTCCCAGCCGGCCGCGAGCATCCGGATCAGCGCGATGGAACGCCGCCTCGGAATTCAGCTGCTGGAACGTTCTCCCGCGGGTTCGAAGCTCACCGAGGACGGGGAGATTCTCGCGAAGTACGCCCGGAACGTGATCGAGGCGGCGCGGGAGCTGCTGGAGTTCGGTTCCGGTGCCCGGAGCGGCGAGACGAAGCGCCTCCGGGTCGCGGGCAGTCCGGCGATCTCGGAGCACCTGCTTCCCGAGTGGCTGAACCGTTCCCGGTTCTCGTTCGGCGAGGTGCGGGTCGAGGTGCAGAGCGGCGGTGTCGACGCGCTGCGTGGGATGATCCAGGCGGGCCTGGCCGATCTCGCGTTCATCGACGGCTGGTGTGAGGCGGGCGACCGCGGGCAGCGCCACGATCGCGACGACCTGGTGACCCGCAACATCTGTGACGACGAGCTGGCCGTCGTGGTCGGGTCGGACCACCCGTGGGCCACGCGGAGCACTCCGCTGACGGTGGCGGAGCTGGCGGGCGCGCCCCTGGTGGTGCGCGAGCGTGGTTCCGGGCTGCGGGAGTTCACCGACGAGCTGCTGGACGCCGCGCACGCCCCGCAGAGCCACGTGGAGCTGCCGTCCAACGCCGCGATCAAGCAGGCGGTCGCGACCAGCCGGCGGGTGACGGTGCTGAACGTCTCCACCGTCCGGGCCGAGCTCGCGGAGGGGCGGCTGCACCTGGTGGCCGTCGACCAGGACATGCCTGCCAAGCCCATCTACGCGGCCTGGAGCGAGCGCCGCGGCCTTCCGGGGTACGCGGCGGAGCTGGTGGAGGTCGCCACGGCGAAGGGCTCCCCGGTGCCGGTCGTCGGGGCGGGCCAGAGATCGAGGAAGGCCGGCTCGCGATCGCGGCTGCGGCCGCGGCCCCAGCAGTCGCCGGCCATCGACGTCCACGAGGCGATCGCCTGATCGCCGCACCCGTTTCGTACCTACAGGAGGATCGACGACAGTGTCTGCTCTGAACAAGATCGCACGGACCCTGGTGTCCAACAGGCGCGGCATCCTCGCCGCCGACGAGAGCATCGGGACGATGTCGGCACGGCTGGAGAACGTCGGCGTCGAGCCGACCGCGGAGAACCGCCGGGTGTACCGGGAGTTGATCGTCACCACTCCGCGGCTGGCCGAGTCGGTCAGCGGTGTCATCCTCGCGGACGAGACGTTCCACCAGAAGCTGAGCAACGGCCGCACGTTCCCGGAGTACCTCGACGACATCGGGATCCTCGCCGGGATCAAGGTCGACACCGGGGCGAAGCCGCTCGCGGGGGCGTCCGAGGAGAAGATCACCGAGGGTCTCGACGGGCTGCGGGAGCGGGTCGCGGAGTACGTGCGGCTCGGCGCGACGTTCGCGAAGTGGCGCGCGGTGATCACGATCGGCGACAACACGCCGTCGTCGCGGGCGGTGCGCGCGAACCTGCATGCGCTGGCGCGCTACGCGGGGCTGTGCCAGGAGGTCGGCCTGGTGCCCATCGTGGAGCCCGAGGTCCTGATGGACGGTGCCCACTCGCTGGACCGCTGCCGGGAGGTGTCGACCGCCGTGCTGAGGTCGCTGTTCGAGGAGCTCGCCCTGATGGAGGTGGAACTCGACGGCATCGTCCTCAAGCCGAACATGGTGGTCGCCGGGACCGGTAGCCCCGAGCAGCCCACGGTGGCGGACGTCGCCCGGGCCACGGTGGAGACGCTGCGGGAGACCGTCCCCGCGTCCGTGCCGGGCATCGCCTTCCTCTCCGGCGGGCAGCGCCCTGAGGTCGCGACGCAGCACCTCGGGGCGATGCAGCACCTCGACCCGCTGCCCTGGGAGCTCACCTATTCGTTCGGGCGGGCCCTGGTCGGGCCGGCGCTGGAGGTGTGGCGGGGCGACCAGGACAGCTGGGGCGCCGCCCAGGACGCGCTGTCCGAGCACGCCGTCGCGAACGCCGCCGCACGATGAGTGCCTGACGGCGGAGGGCGGTCGGAGCAGCCGGCCGCCCTCCGCGTCCGCGTCGGAGCGCGCGCCGGAGCTCGTGCCGGTCACGGGGATCGAGGGTGATGAGTACTCAGGAGTGGTTCGCCACCGCGTCGTGCCCGGGACCGGATGCGGATCTCGGGCTGGAGCTCGTGCGGGCGACCGAGGCCGCCGCGCTCGCGGCCGGTCGAGGGGCCGGCCGCGAGCGGTCGGGCCGCGACAGGGCCGCCGCCGGTCTGGCGATGCACGAGCACCTCCGGTCCGTGCCCGTGCACGGCACCGTGGTGATCGGCGAGGGCGAGCGGGACGACTCCCCCGTCCTGCGCACCGGCGACGCCGCGGGCGCCGGTGCGGGGCCGCTGTGCGACCTCGGCATCAGGGTGGGTGGCGGCGACCGGTCACCGGCCGGGGGCGTACCGGACTCGCTGGTGGCGATCGCCGTGGCCGGGCACGGCGCGCTGTACACGCCGCGGGTGCCCTCCGACGTGGAGATGCTGGCCGTGGGCCCCGACTGCGCCGACGCCGTCGACATCACCAGGCCGGTGGCGGAGAACCTGCGCGCGGTCGCCGCGATCAAGGGCGTGCGGGTGTCGGACGTGGAGGTCGCCGTGCTCGACCGGTTCCGGCACCGCGGCGTCGTGGACGAGGTCCGCGACGCCGGGGCCCGGGTCCACGCCCTGCAGGGCGGCGCCCTCGCGGGAGCGATCGCCGCGGCCCTCCCCGAGAGCCCGGTGGACGTGCTCCTGTGCACCGCCGGGGTGGCGGAGGGGGTCATGGCCGCCGCCGCCCTGTCCTGCACGGGCGGTTCGCTGCAGCTCCGGCTGCGCTCCCACGGTGCCGGCCCGGTCCTGCACACGGCGGACCTCGTCCGCGGTGGGCGCGTCCTGTTCTGCGCCACCGGGGTGGTCACCAGCGAGCTGCTCGAGGGTGTCCGGTACCGCGCCGGCCGCGCCACCACGCGGTCGATTCTGCTGTGCTCGGAGCCGGACACGGTGCGGATGGTCGGATCCGAGCACCGGTTCGCCTGACGGGGTGACCGGGTGACCGCCTGCCCCGAGGGAGAGAGATGAGCCTGCGTACCGACGACGGCGTCCGGTCGCTGCTGGCCGAAGCGCCGCTGATCGACGGCCACAACGACATGATCTCGAAGATCCGCGACGAGGCGGGGCTGGACTCCGGCACGCTCGACCTCGCTCTCGCCCGGCCCCACACCCTGCAGACGGACCTGGTCCGGCTCGCCGCGGGTGGGGTCGGTGCCCAGTTCTGGTCGGTGTGGATGCCCTGCTCCACGACGGGTGCGGCGCTGGCGGCAGGGACGCTGGAACAGTTCGAGGGGATCCACCGCCTCCAGGCGCTCCACCCGGACCGGACCGCCCTCGCACGCACCGCCGACGACATCGACAGGATCAACGGCGAGGGCCGGATCGCGTCGCTGATCGGGGTGGAGGGCGGGCACCAGATCCTCGACTCGCTCGAGGTCCTGCGCCTGTTCCACCGGCTCGGCGCCCGGTACCTGACGTTGACGCACACGCGGAACACCGGCTGGGCCGACAGCTGCACCGATGTCGTCGACACCGGCGGGCTGAGCGACTTCGGACGGATGGTCGTGACCGAGCTCAACGACCTCGGGATGCTCGTCGACCTGTCGCACACCGCACACGCCACCATGGACGCGGCGCTCGACGTGTCACGGGCACCGGCGTTCTTCTCCCACTCCGGGGCCTACTCCGTGTGCCGGCACGCCCGCAACGTCCCGGATCCCGTCCTCGAACGCGTCGGGTCGACCGGCGGCATCGTCATGGCCGTGTTCCTGCCGACCTTCCTCAGCGAGGACCTCCGGCGGTGGGGCCTCGCGCGGAGAGAGGTCCGTGACGACGCCGTCGCGGGGTGGGAGCGCAGGAACCCACCCCCCGCGGTCGGGATCGCCGACATCGTGCGCCACCTCGACCACCTCCGCGAGGTCATGGGCGTGGACCACGTCGGGATCGGCAGCGACTTCGACGGCATGACGCCCCCGCCCGACATTCCGAGCGTCGAGTACTACCCCCGCCTGTTCGACGCCCTCGATGCCGGCGGCTGGAGCCGCGACGACCTGCGGAAGCTCGCCCGGGGCAACGCCCTCCGCGTGCTGCGCGACACCGAGGACGCGGCGCGCGCCTGACCCCGCCCCACCCCGGGGGGACGGAGGCCGGCGTGCGCCGCGCCCGGCGCGGGAGCCGGTACGGCGCTACGGCGTCATCGCCTCCGTGCCGACACCGTCGGACGGCGGTGGACGAGCTGCTGCCCCCGGGTCCCGGCGTCGTCCCGGTTGGCCCTGTCCAGCGCGTCCTGCACCAGGTGGTGGTCCGGCGAGTGCCGGCACACCGGGTCGGTGCGCCCCGCGTCGCCGGTCAGGGCGAAGGCCTGGCAGCGGCAGCCGCCGAAGTCCAGTTCCTTGCGCACGCAGCTGCGGCACGGGTCGGGCATCCACTCGGTGCCGCGGAACGCCGCGAACGCGGCGGACGTCGTCCAGATCCGGTCGAGGTCGTGGTCGCGGACGGAGTCGAACTCCATGGTCGTGATCTCCGAGGCCGCAGGGCACGGATACACGCGACCGTCGGGGGCGACGGTCAGCGCGGTCTGCGCCCAGCCCCCCATGCACGGCTTCGGGTAGGGCTCGTAGTAGTCCGGGAGGATCCAGAGCAGCTCCGTCCGCCCGGCCAGCTCCGCCTTGCGACGCCGGTAGACCTCGACCGCCCGGTCCAGCTGGGCGGTGCCGGGCATCAGTGCCTCGCGGTTGCGCAGCGCCCAGCCGTAGTACTGGGTGTTGGCGAGCTCGAGCCGTTCGGCGCCCCACTGCACGCAGACGTCGATGATCGCGTCCAGCCGGTCGAGGTTGAGCCGGTGCAGCACGACGTTCATGTTCAACGGCAGCCCGGCGTCGCGGATGAGGCGCGCGGCCACTTCCTTCTTGTCGAACCGCTTGCTCGCCGCGACCAGGTCCGTCGACTCGGCGGCGTCGCCCTGGATGCTCAGCTGGGCGCTGTTGAGCCCGGCGGCGACCAGCGACTCCACCCTGCGCTCGGTGAGCCCGAGACCGCTGGTGATCAGGTTCGTGTAGAGGCCGAGGCGGCGGCACTCGGCGACCAGCGTCTCCAGGTCGCCGCGGACGAGGGGTTCCCCGCCCGACAGGTGGACCTGCACGACGCCGAGCCCGGCCGCCTGCCCGATCACCCGCAGCCAGTCGTCGGTGGCGAGCTCGTCGTGGCTCTCCAGGAGCGCCAGCGGGTTCGAGCAGTAGACGCAGTGCAACGGGCACCGGTGGGTGACCTCGGCCAGCAGGCCGTAGGGCTGGGGCGGGCCGTTCACGACACCACCACCCAGCCCCGCCCGCTGGCGTCGTCGAGGAACGTCATGACGTCGTTCACGAGGTCGGTCGCGGCGAAGTCCCGTTCGAGCTGGTCGACCAGCTGCCGCACGGTCCGGTTGCCGTCGCACAGGCCGAGGATCGCCGCGCCGGACTGGTTGAGGACCACGACCCGCTCGGGCAGCAGCAGCAGCTCCACACCCCGGACGCGGTCGTGCTTGAGCATCGCCCTGGTCGCCAGCCGGGGGGTGGCGGTCAGATCGTCGTCGGTCATCAGCGGCTCCTGCCGTAGGCGAGTTCCACGGCGTCGAGCAGGCTCCAGAGGACGTCGCACTTGAACTCCAGCGCCCGGGCACACGCGTCCTGCTGCTCGCGGGTCGTCGCGTGGTCGAGGACCAGTTCGAGCAGGTGCTCGATGTCCTTGGGCTGCTGGGTGAGCCGTGCCCGGAAGTACTCGAGACCGTCGGTCGCGATCCACGGGTAGTGGTGGGTGACGTCGGTGATCCGCCGGCTGAGCAGGTCCGGCGCGAACAGCTCGGTCAGCGCCGAGGCGACCGACTCCAGCCACGGTTGCCGGCGGCAGAAGTCGACGTAGGCGTCCACCGCGAACCGTGTGCCGGGCAGGACCGTGTCGTCGTCGAACAGGTGCTCACGGGTCAGGCCGACGGCCTCGCCGAGGCGGATCCACTTCTCGATGCCGCCCTCGTCGCCGGTACGCCCGTCGTGGTCGATGATGCGCTGGATCCAGCGCCGCCGGTCGTCGCGGCCGGGGAGCTTGGTCAGGATGAACGCGTCCTTCACCGGGAGGTTCACCTGGTAGTAGAAGCGGTTCCGCACCCAGCCCCGGAATTCGTTCTCGGTCAGTGTGCCCGCGTGCATCCGTTCGTTGAACGGGTGCAGATGGTGATACCGCTTCTCCCCGATGGACCGCAGCCGCGCTTCGAACTCGTTCGCGGACCAGGCGTTCATTTCCCCCACCTCCACACCGGCTCTGCCGGACTTGTCCGCTCACCGTGATACCCACGCCGATGCCTGACAACCGGGTGGGAACGACCGGCGCCGGACCGCGGACGAACGGCGACGAGCCCGCCACGAGCGGATCGGGATCATCTGCGGCCCCGGACGGTTATGTGGAAGGTGTATCGGGGGATTGGTTTTTCGCATGTGCTGCGGCGTTGCCGGTTTTCGGTGGTGGCGGTGATGGTGGTGGGGACATACATCGGAGTCGTGACGTTGGGAGTTCTCTCGTGCAGCTGCAGGTGGCGTTGGATGTTCTGGATCTTCCCTCGGCGTTGAGGCTGGCGGACCAGGTGGCCGAGCACGTGGACATTCTGGAGCTGGGTACGCCGTTGGTGAAGTCGGCGGGTATCGGTGCGGTGACCGCGATCAAGGCGGCGCACCCGGACAAGCTGGTGTTCGCGGACCTGAAGACCGCGGATGCGGGTGCGCTGGAGGCGGAGCTGGCGTTCTCCGCGGGTGCGGATCTGGTGACGGTGATGGGTGCGGTCGACGACGACACCGTGCGTGGTGCGGTCGCGGCCGGGGAGAAGCACGGCAAGCAGGTCGTGGCGGACATGATCAGTGTGGTCAACGGGCGGGTGGCCCGGATCCGTGAGGTCGCGAAGCTGGGTGTGGCGTTCGTGGAGATCCATGCCGGTCTCGACGAGCAGGCCCGTCCGGGGTACTCGATCGCGCAGCTGCTCGACGACGGCCGGGAGGCCGGGGTCGCGTTCTCGATCGCCGGTGGGGTCAAGGCCGACACGATCGCCTCGGTCCGTGAGGCCGGCGCGGTCGTCGCCGTCGCGGGCGGGGCGATCTACGGCGCCGACGACCCGGGCGCGGCAGCGGCCGAGCTCAAGCAGCGCGCCACCGGCTGAGGGGGAACCGGCATGGAAGGACACCGACCCCCGCAGCTGGCGCCCGCCAACGCCTACGGCGCACTGATGCTGCAGGCCGCCGGGGTGCTCCGGGTGCGCTACGTGCGCTGCGAGCGGGACGACGGTCTGTCCCCGGCCGCGGCGAACGAGCTCGCCGACGTCTTCGAGAGCCTCTCCTACGGGGATCCCGCGTTCGACCAGATCGACCCGAACGAGGCGATCGCGCTGGCACACCGCCTGCTCGACGACGACCACCCCGAGCGATCGAGGCTGTGGCCGCAGACCTCGTGAGGGGGCCACACCGTTCGGCCACCGGGTGGGCGCGCTCATCGCCGCCCACCCGGTCCGGCGGAGTGGATCCTTTCGGGACGTATCGATCCCGTTCCTGTCAACTCGCCTTTCGACCAGCTCCGCGAGATGTCGGGTGCGATCTACCATCCCGGCGGCGACGGATTCGGCGTCCTATGAGGATCTACGGTCTCCGTTCCGAGGAGTCTCCGCCGGTTCCCGGCTGCCGTCGAACGCGTGACAGGGAGCCCGGTCGCCGTTCGTCCATCGATTCTGGTCGCTGCACGGGCCGACGCCTGCTCGAGGAGGAGCACCGCACCATGGACGCGATAACGTCACTCATCGTCTTCGCCGCCGGTGCGGCGGTGCTCGTCTACAGCGCCGAAAAGCTGATCACCTATCTGGTCGGCGCCGCCCGCGGTCTCACGGTGTCGCTGTTCCTGCTGGCGATCCTGTTCACCGGTATCGAGTTCGACGACCTCGCGTTCGGCATCGTGCTGAACCTCGAGGGCCTGGAGGACGTCGCGGTCGGCGTCATCTTCGGGACCGTCATGTCGATGACCGGCCTGGTGCTGGGCCTCGCCGCGCTGATCGCGCCCTGCCGGGTGGAGATTCCCCGGGACTACATCGCGATCTTCGCGCTCGCCCCGCTGATCCTGGTCCCGGTCGCCCTGATCGGCGAGCTCGGGGTCGCGTCCGCGATCGTGCTCATCCTGCTGTTCGTGGCGTTCGTGGCCTACGTGGCCTACCGCGAGTACCAGCGGGCGATGCCGACGTTCCGCAGCTCCGAGGTGCTCGAGTCGCTCGACGGCGAGGAGACCCGCGCGGTCACCGGCCGGCGGGTCGCCGCCTCCGTCGGCGGTGGGACCGCGGGGGGCGGTCCCGGTGACGCGGGTGCGGGGGGTCTCTACGAGACCGGCGACCTCGCGGTCGCGACGGCGAACCGTCGTTCCGGCAGCACGCTGCTGCTCCTGGCGATACTGGCGCTGCTCGGTCTCGTCGTCGGTGCCTGGGCGATGTCGGAGGGCACCGAGGGGCTGCTGGAGAACTTCGCGATCAGCGGCACGGTCTTCGGTGCGACGATCGCGACCCTGGTTCTCTCCCTCGAGGACATCTTCCTGACCGTCGAACCGGCCCGGCGGGGTGCGCCCGCGATCGGGGTCGGGAACGTCGTCGGCAGCGTGGTGTTCTCGGTGACGGCCAAGCTCGGCATCGTCGTTCTGGCCGGCGGCACGATCGTCATCACCTCCGAGGTGTTCAGCTGGCATCTGCCGGCCTTGGTCGTGATCAACGGGTTCGCGGCGTACGCCCTGTTCACCGGCCGGTTGCGCCGATGGCACGGCGCCGCGCTGCTGGTCGGCTACATCGCCTACTGGGCCATCAGCTTCACCGTGTTCGGCCTGGTCCCGGTCGACGACGCCGGCGGCGACGACGACGACGCGGCGTCCCCTCCGGGGATCGAGGCCCCCGCCGTCCCGGGCGCACCGGACGACGACTGACGACGACCGGTCGCGCGTCGTCGTTCCTCGGCGACCGGTCCGGTCCGGGTCCGGGTCCGGGTCCGGTCCATGCCGCACAGGCCCCGCCGCATCCGCACCCTTCTGGTGCTCCCGCACGGTTCGTATCTCGTGCGGGAGCACCAGAACGTGTGCGGTCGTGGCGGGCATGGGTCAGATCGGGAGTGGGTCGGGCGCGCAGGCGCGGCCGAGGTGTCGGTGCCGTTCCCTATGGTCCGCCGCATGGACGAGCACGAGGCCGTGGAACGGACGCGCCGGGACTACGACGACGTCGCCGAGGCGTACGACGACATGGTGCGGCAGGGCGACGAGACCACCGACGCCCTCTCCGCAGCGATGATCGACGCCTTCGCCGGGCTCGCCCGTGGCGGCGGGCCGGACAGCGCCGGTGAGCCGGACCGTGCCGGTGGGCCGGACCATGCCGATCGACCGGACAACGCCGTGATCGACGCGGGGTGCGGCCCGGGACAGTGGACCGACCACCTGGACCGGAACGGCACCCGGGCCTACGGGGTCGATCTGTCACCCGCCATGGTCGCGATCGCCCGGCGATACCGCCCCGATCTCCGCTACGAGGTCGGTTCCATGCTCCGTCTCGACGCACCGGACCGTTCGGTCGCCGGCGTCCTGGCCCACTTCTCGCTCATCCACACCCCGCCGGACCTCCTCCCGGACGTCCTGGCCGAGTTCGCCCGGGTGATCAGGCCGGGAGGTCCCCTGCTCATCGGGGTGCAGATCACCGACACACCGGGCGCCGACGGCTGGGTCCCCTATGCCCACAAGGCCTCACCGGCGTTCCTGTGGAACCTCGACGCGCTCGACGAACGACTACGACCGCACGGCTTCGTCGAACTCGGACGCATGCGCATCGCCGCTCCGGCCCCGGCCAGGCCCCCGGCCGGCTACCTCCTGGCGCGCCACGGCGGCCGTCCGGCCCGGTCGACGCATGGTCGATGAGTCGCACCGGGGGACGAAGCAGCTTCCGCCGTGGTCGGAGAACCCGCCGCCGTGCTCCGGAGGGGGCGTCCGCGCCGGCGTGTGCGGTCGGTCAGCAGAAGCCCGCGGGGACCGTGTCGCGGGTGCGCACCGGGCCGAACTCGGCCGGCTGGCAGGTGGCCTCGAGCACCGACATCCACATGTCGCCGTCGGGGTCGATCTGGTTGCGGCGGCTGGTCATCAGCGGCAGCGGGACGTGGACGATGCGTCGCCGCCAGCGCGCGACGGCGGCCTCGGTACGCCCGGCCATGGCCGCGTGCACCGCGGCGTGGGCCAGGCGCAGGCAGTACACGCTGTCGTAGGCGTTCGCGGCGATGCTGCGGACCGCGTAGCTCGGGTCGATGTAGCGCATCGTGGGTGTGAGGCCGACCGCGCTCAGGTGGGCGGTGATGCGTTCCTTGAGCAGCTCACCGATGTTGCCGAGCTTGATGTTGCCCGACGCGTCGGTGCCGCGGCCGTTGTGCTGCGGCAGGCCTGCCCCGGAGAGGGATCCGAGCTCGACGGAGGACGGGCCGTGGTCATCGAGGAGGTCCTGGCCGGCCCCCTCGGCGAGGACGATCACCACGTGGCCCTTGGTGCGCACGTGCTGCTCGACGTGGGCGAGCAGGCCGGTCTCGCCCTCGAGTGCGAACCCGACCTCGGGGATCAGGACGATGTCCGCGGCGCTCGCGGCCAGCGCGGCGTAGGCGGCGATGAACCCCGAGTGGCGGCCCATCAGCTTCACCATCCCGACGCCGTTCGGGCTGGCGGCGGCCTCGACCGCGACCGCGGAGATGAACTCGGTGGCGCGCGCGAACGCGCTCTGGAACCCGAACGACTGGTCGGTGAAGGGCAGGTCGTTGTCGATGGTCTTCGGGACCCCGATGACCGCGATGTCGAGACCGCGCGCCCGGATCGCCTCGCTGAGGTAGGTCGCGGCGCGCATCCCGCCGTCGCCACCGATGACGAACAGGATGTCGACGCCGCGCAGGACGAGGCTGTCGACCATCTCGTCGGCGTCCTGCCCGCCGCGTGAGCTGCCCAGGATGGTGCCGCCGGCGTGGTGGATGTCGCGGACGCCGTCCACGGTCAGGTCGACGGTGTCGTCGCGGTGCTCGGCCGTCAGCCCACGGAGCCCGTTGCGGAAGCCCAGGATCCGTTTGACCTTGTAGTGCACGGCGAGTGCCTTGACCAGGCCGCGGATGACGTTGTTGAGCCCGGGGCACAGCCCCCCGCAGGTGACGACGCCCGCGGTCACCTCCGCGGGATCGAAGTAGATCTTGCGGCGCGGGCCGGCGGCTTCGAAGCTCGGTGCCTGGACGGACGGGAGGCCGTGCCCGGCCAGCATCGAGACGGTGTCCTCGAGCAGCACCCGGTCGCCTTCGGCCACGTAGTGCGGCGAGGTCTGCTTGGTGGGGAGCAGCTCGGACATCGGCGAGTCGTAGTGGCACTCGCCGAGGTCGCGGACACGGAGGTCGTCCAGGTGCAGGGTCACCGAATCTCCTTGGTCGTCCGGGTGGGGTCAGTCGAAGGTGGTGTGGGTGATGTGGCGGATCTGACCTCGGGAGATCAGCAGTGACTCGACCACGGTCGTGCCGTCGCGGATGTGCGGCCGGGCGAGCAGCGGCCCGCCGTTGACCCCGGAGGCGGCGAAGAAGGCCTCACCCGCCGCGAGCTCGGTACCGTCGTAGACGCGGTCGAGGGACATGCCCGCCGCGCGGATCGCGTCCGCCTCGTCGTCACGTTGCGGGGCCAGGCGGCCCAGCATGCCGCCGCCGAGCGCCCGGACCGCCGCGGCCGTCATGACCCCCTCCGGTGTGCCGCCGACCCCGAGGAGCAGGTCGAGGTCGTGGGTCGGCATCAGCACCGCCAGGGCACCGCCGACGTCGCCGCCCGCCGGTGTCTGGACCGCAGCGCCCGTCCGGAGCACGCGCTCGATCAGCTCCGTGTGCCGCGGCTTGTCCATGATGACGACCCGCAGGTCGGCGACGTCCTTCCCGAGTGCCGCGGCGACGTCGGCCACGGTCTGCTCGGGCGGGGCGTCGAGATCGACGACGTCCTTCGCGGCCGGGGGCACGACGATCTTGTCCATGTAGAAACCTGGCCCCGGCGACCAGAGCGTGCCGGTGTCGCCGAAGGCGATCGTGGCCAGCGAGCCGGGCAGGTCCCGCGCGCAGAACGAGGTCCCCTCGAGGGGATCGACGGCGATGTCGAAGTCCGGTCCGTGGCCGGTGCCGACCACCTCGCCGTTGAACAGCATCGGGGCGTCGTCCTTCTCCCCCTCCCCGATGACGACGGTCCCCCGGCCCGGTGCGGCGGCGAGGGCCGTGCGCATCGCCGTGGTCGCCGCCGCGTCGGCGGCCTTCTGGTCGTTGCGGCCGACCCAGGCGTAGCCGGCCACGGCGGCGCTGCGGGTGGCGGCCAGCGCCACCGCTTCCAACGTGCTGAGGTCAGCGGCCTGCATCACGGGCTCCTCGGGATTCGACGTGGGATTCGACGTGGGACTCGACGGAGGGGGCGACCTGGCGTCCGGACGGGCCCGGTGCGGCGCTCACTCGAGGTTCGCGTGCAGGCGCCACAGCTCGCGGGCCTGCGTGCCGCCGGTCTTCCAGAGCGTGTGGAACAGCGCGTCGGTGATCAGCAGCACGGACTGCTCGAACAGGCTCCCCGCGTACTGGACGGAGGTGGCGCCGTCGAAGTCCTGCTTGTCGGCGGCCGGGACGACGAGCACCTCGGTCGCGATCCCGGCCAGCGGCGAGTCGGCCGCCGTGGTCAGCGCGATCACCTCCGCGCCCTGGTCGCGCGCGGTCTGCGCGGCGCGCACCACGCGGGCGGTGGTGCCCGAGCCCGACGCCGCGACCAGGACGTCGCCCGAGCCGATCGCCGGGGCGGTCACCTCACCGACGACGTGGGTGGGGAGCCCGAGGTGCATGAACCGCATGGCGGCCATCTGCAGGGCGAGCCCGCTGCGCCCGGTCCCGAGGGTGAACACCTTCGGTGCCGTGAGCAGCAGTGCCCCGGCCCGTGTCCAGGTCTCGTACTGGACGCCTGCGGTCACCTTGTCGACCTCACCGACGACCGCGCGGGTGGCGTCGGAGAAATGACCGGGATCGAGCGCCGTAGGAATCGACTGAGTCAACGCAATTCTCCTTGTCGTGAGGACGGCGGCGGGTCACCGCCGCTGTAGGGACTCCACGCTGCGCCGGGCCGCGTCGACCACGGCGGCGGTGGTGATGCCGAACTCGGTGAACAGGGTCGTGAAGTCCGCCGAGGCACCGAAGTGCTCCAGCGAGACGATCTCGCCGGCGTCGCCGGCGAAGCGGTGCCAGGGCTGCGCGATGCCCGCCTCGACGACCACCCGGGCCCGGACCGCCGGCGGGAGGACATCGTCCCGGTAGGCGCGGTCCTGGCGGTCGAACCACTCCACGCACGGCATCGACACCACCCGGGTCGCGATGCCGTCGGACTCGAGGGCCGTCCGGGCCTCCACCGCCAGCTGGACCTCGGAGCCGGTGGCGATCAGCACCACGCGGGGAGGACCCGAGGAGGCGTCGGCGAGCACGTAGCCGCCGCGGGCGACCCCCTCGGCGGAGGTGCCCTGCAGGGTCGGGACGTTCTGGCGGGTGAGCGCCAGCCCGGCCGGGCCGCCGGTGTCCTCCAGCACGGCCTTCCAGGCGTGCGCGGTCTCGTTGGCGTCGGCCGGGCGCACCACGGACAGGCCGGGGATCGCGCGCAGCGACGCCAGCTGCTCGACGGGCTGGTGGGTCGGTCCGTCCTCGCCGAGGCCGATCGAGTCGTGTGTCCACACGTAGACGACGGGCAGCCGCATCAGCGCGGCCAGCCGCACCGCGGGCCGCATGTAGTCGCTGAAGATGAGGAAGGTGCCGCCGTAGGGCCGGGTGCCGCCGTGCAGCGCGATGCCGTTGAGGATCGAGCCCATCGCGTGCTCGCGGATGCCGAAGTGCAGCGTGCGACCGTAGGGCTGGGCGGTCCAGGTCCCGGTGGAGATCTCGGCGGGGCCGAAGGAGTCGGCGCCCTTGATCGTGGTGTTGTTGCTCTCCGCCAGGTCGGCCGACCCGCCCCACAGCTCGGGCAGGACCTCGCCGAGGGTGGCCAGCACCGCGGCCGATGCCTTGCGCGTGGCGACCGCTCCCCCGCCGGCCTCCCAGCTGGGCAGGTCGTCGGCCCACCCGGCCGGCAGCGCGCGGTCACCGAGGCGGTCCAGCAGCGCCTTGCGGCCCGGGTTGGCCTGCGCCCAGGCGTCGAACTCGAGCTGCCACTTCTCGTGGTCCACCCGGCCGCGCTCGGCGGCCGCGCGGGTGTGGCGCAGGACGTCGTCGTCGACCTGGAAGCTCGTCCCGGGGTCGAAGCCGACGGCGCGCTTGACCGCGGCGAGCTCCTCGGCGCCCAGCGCGGCGCCGTGCACCTTGCCGGTGTTCATCGTGGTCGGCGCCGGGTAACCGATCACGGTGCGCAGCACGATCAGCGTCGGGCGGGCGGTCTCGGCCCTGGCCTGCTCGACCGCCGCCAGGAACCCGGCGACGTCCTCGCCGCCGTCGACGGTGAGGACGTGCCAGCCGTAGGCCTCGTACCGCTGGGCGGTGTCCTCGGACAGGGCGATGCGTGTGTCGTCCTCGATGGAGATCTCGTTGCTGTCGTAGACCACCGTCAGGTTGCCCAGCTGCTGGGTTCCCGCCAGGGACGACGCCTCGGAGGTGACACCTTCCTCGATGTCGCCGTCGGAGGCGATGACGTAGACCTGGTGGTCGAAGACGCTCGTGCCCGGCTCGGCGTCCGGGTCGAACAGCCCCCGCTCACGACGGGCGGCCATCGCCATACCGACGGCGTTGGCCAGGCCCTGTCCGAGCGGGCCGGTGGTCGTCTCCACGCCTGCGGTGTGCCCGTACTCGGGGTGTCCCGGTGTCAGGGAACCCCACGTGCGCAGGGCCTTCAGGTCGTCGAGCTCCAGGCCGTAGCCGGCGAGGTAGAGCTGGATGTAGAGGGTGAGGCTGGAGTGCCCGGCCGACAGCACGAACCGGTCCCGCCCGAGCCACTGCGCGTCGCCGGGGTCGTGCCGCAGGACGCGCTGGAACAGCGCGTAGGCGACGGGGGCGAGGCTCATGGCGGTGCCGGGGTGTCCGCTGCCGCACTGCTCGACCGCGTCGGCGGCCAGCACGCGGGCGGTGTCGACCGCGCGCTGGTCCACATCGGACCAGTCCTCGGGGACCCGCCGGGTGGTCAGGCGGACGAGCTCGTCGGCGGAGTGGTGTGGTGACATGGACGGGGGCTCCCTGGGTTCGGCGGGTGGGTCGGTCAGCCGGTGGCGCGCTGCTTGAGCTCGGCCGCTGCCGCGCCCGGGTCGTCGGCGCCGTAGATCGCCCCGCCCGCGACGGCGACGACCGCGCCGGCCTCACGGACCGAGGCGATCGTGTCGGCCTTGACCCCACCGGCGATCGAGAACGCGACCCCGGCCTCCCGGCCGTCGTCGAGCAGCTGCGCGATCGAGTACCCCGGACGGGCCTGCTCGTCGAGACCGGCATGGATCTCCACGAACGCCACACCCAGCTTCGCGACCTCACGGATCCGGGCCACCCGCCCGTTGACCACACTGATCATGTCCGCCACGACCTGCTTGCCGTGCTTCTCCCCGGCCGCGACCGCACCACGCACGGTGTCGTCGTCGACCGCACCCATCACCGTCACCAGATCCGCACCCGCGGAGAACGCCAGCTCCGCCTCCAGCGCACCCGCATCCGCGGTCTTCAGGTCCGCGAACACCAGCTTGTCCGGGTGCGCCGCCTTGATCGCGGTCACCGCACCGATACCCGCCGACTTCACCAACGGCGTACCCAGCTCCAGAATGTCCACGTGCTCGGCCACCTGGTCCGCCAGCCTCAACGCCGAGGGAAGATCCAGAACATCCAACGCCACCTGCAGCTGCACGAGAGAACTCCCAACGTCACGACTCCGATGTATGTCCCCACCACCATCACCGCCACCACCGAAAACCGGCAACGCCGCAGCACATGCGAAAAACCAATCCCCCGATACACCTTCCACATAACCGTCCGCCGGTCCCTGCTGACCTAGGCTCGAGGCCGTGTCGAATCAGCCGTTGATTGCGCCGTCCATTCTTTCTGCCGACTTCGCCCGGCTCGCCGACGAAGTGGCCGCGGTGCGCGGCGAGCCGGGACGCGGTGCGGACTGGCTGCACGTGGACGTCATGGACGCGCACTTCGTGCCGAACCTGACCCTTGGCCTACCGGTCGTGACGTCGCTGCTGGCCAGCACCGACCTGCCGATGGACTGCCACCTCATGATCGAGAACCCGGATCACTGGGCGATCGGCTACGCCGAGGCGGGCGCCCACAACGTCACGGTGCACGTCGAGGCCGCCGAGGATCCGGTGATGCTCGCGAAGGACCTGCGCGCCGCGGGGGCGAAGGCGGGCCTGGCGATCAAGCCGGGCACACCGCTGGAGCCCTACTTCGGGGTGCTCCGGCACTACGACACGCTGCTCGTGATGTCGGTGGAGCCCGGCTTCGGGGGCCAGACGTTCATCGCCGAGGTACTCGACAAGGTCCGCACGGCGCGGACGCTGGTCGACACCGGCCACCTGAACCTGATGGTGGAGATCGACGGCGGCATCAACGCCGAGACGATCGGAGCGGCGGCCGAGGCCGGCGTCGACTGCTTCGTCGCCGGCTCGGCCGTCTACGCGGCCACCGATCCCGCGCTGGCGGTCGAGGCGCTGCGCAGCAGGGCCCGGGACGCCGCCGGGCGGGCCGGCTGATCAGATCCCGAGCATGCGTCGCAGCTCCGGGGCGTGACGCCGGGAGACGGGAACGAGCTCCTGGGACCCGCGGGAGTCCATGATCAGCACCAGTTCCCCCTTGATGCCCCGCTCGATCTCCGCCACCCGGCGCAGGTTGACCAGATAGCTCCGGTGCACCCGGCGGATCCCGTAGGGCGCCAGCGACCGCTCGACGTTGTCCAGGCCACGGGTCGACGCCTGGATCCGGCCCCGCTCGGTGACCAGCCAGACGACGTTGCGGTCGGCCTCGGCGTAACGGATCTCCGAGGGCGCCAGCAAGACGAGCCGGTCGTTGCGCATCCCGATGATGCACCGGGGCAGCTGGCCGGCCGCGGCGTCGTCGTTCTGCTCGTAGGACTCGCCCTCCTGCACCCCGAACTCGCACAGCATGCCCACCACGTGGTTGGCGTCGACGACCGAGTGCATGGTCAGCGGCACGGCCTCCTCGCCGGGACAGACCGGCAGCCGCGCGTAGCCGCTCCACTCCGCGTTGCCGTGCGCCCGCTCGGTCGCCCACCGCACCACGTCGGGCAGCCCGAGGATGTCCGGGCTCCAGCGGTCCGCCGGCTCGGTACCGCCCGCCACGATGGGGGTGTCGCCGGCCAGCCCGAGCAGGGCGACGGCCGCGTCGTTGGCGGCGATGACGTTCCCACCACGGTCGATCGCCATGGACGCGCCACGCGACTGCGCGTACCGCCTGCTGAACGCGGTGACGACCGTGTCGGCCTCGTAGATCGCACGCCGGTAGATCTCCTGCTCGACGCACGCCACGGCCTTGGTCAGCCACGGCGGCACGAGCTTGGGCAGCGACGCGTTCCACCGCGAGATGTTGATCGACGCGACCGGCGCGCCGGTCACCACGTCACGCACGGAGATGCCCGCGCACGCCCACTGGTGGAACGCCTGGCACCAGTGTTCGGGCCCGGTCACGGTCACCGGGCCGGACAGCTCGAGGGCCGTGCCCATCCCGTTCGTCCCGGTGCACTGCTCCGACCACGACGACCACGGCGCGAGATTGTGCAGTTCGGCGCGTCGCTGGGCGGACGGGTCGCCCCAGGCTCCGAGGACGCGCCCCACACCGTCCGTCACGGTGACCACGGCGCCGTCGCGTTCGACCTCCTTGCCGGCCAGTGCACCGACACCGCCGAGCGCGGTGAAGACCACGCCGTTGTCGACCCCCTGGGCCTCGTCGGCCCGGGCCCCCGGCGCGACGTCCAGCGTGCGGTCGACGTCGTAACGGTCCCGGCACCGGTACCACGAGGCCAGGATCTCGGGGCGCACCCCGGTCTCGATGTCGTCGCCCGCGGCGAAGTCCTCCCACGCGCGAGCCACTTCCCTGGCCGAGGAGGTGGCCACCAGGGAGCGGTCGGGACCGCGGTCACCCCCGACGGGACGGCTCGGTGCGATCACCAGCGGCGGCACTCTCCCGACCATGTGCGACCTCCTCGTCGCCCGGCGCACCGGGGATCCTGGGATCCACCGGGCGCTGACAGAAAGAGAAAAATATCGCGTTGCACCCGGCAATTGCAACACCTGTTACCGCTGCATCCCGACATCGCGGGTGAACTGACCTTTCGGAGAGGGTCACGGCAGAACCGACCGATCGGAGAGGTGCCCGCGGAAATACCCACACATCCGGCGAGGTGTGCGACATGCGCGTCCGGAGCCGGATCCCGCCGCTACTCGTGGCCGATTTCCTGCGATCGATCACCGATTCACCACCGTTCGTCACGTGCCGGCCCGCGCCGGTTGCCCTCGATTCGCGACGGCGGTTAGCGTGCCCGCCAGCCCTGAGCCCACGTCGTGACGACCACGTCGTCGTGTCCCGGCCCGACGGACCGGAGGCGGTCTCCCATGGCACAGCCACGACGGCTCCCGCCCGGCTCCCGCAGCCGTGCGGCGACGACGCAGCAGGCGTGGGAGCGGTTCGCCGGCGGCGAGGACGACCTCAGCGGCGTGCGGCCCGAGATCGCGATCTCCTGGCACCGGTGCCGGGACCAGTACCGGGTCGACCCCGGCCTCACCAGGGCTCCCGCGGCGGTCGCCGAGGTCGACCACGGACTCGAGCACGACGTCGTGATCGCCGAGCTCGGCTTCCGCGCCGCCGCGATGGCGCACGAGGTCGGCACCGTCGGCGGCATCGTGACCATCACCGACGCCACCGGCCGGGTCCTGGCCCAGTGGGGCGACGAGAGCACGCGCGCCGTCGCCGCCGACGCCAACCTGGCGCGCTGGTCCTGCTGGTCGGAGAGCGCCACGGGGACCAACGGCATGGGTACCGCGCTGATGTCGTACACCCCCGTGGTGATCCGGGGCGCCGAGCACTGGTGCCGGGCCTTCCACGACTGGACGTGCGCCGCTGTGGCGGTCCGGGACGCCGTGACCAGGAGACCGGTCGCGGTGCTCAACGTCTCCTGCTGGCGCAGCGAGGTCCCCGCGACCGTGTCCTCCTGGCTGGGCAACGCCGCCACGATGACCCAGCGCATCCTGCGCCGGCGCGCCGAGGACGACGGCGGCGAGCTGGTCGCCGCGTTCAACCACGTCAGATCGGGCACGAGCGCGCCGCTCGCGGCCGTGGACCCCGCGGGCCGGGTGGTCCTGGCCGACGACACCGCGGCCGTCCTCCTGGGCATCCCGGGCTCCACGCCCGCGCCCGATCCCGCGGTGCGCTGGAAACCGGAGCTCCCCGAGTTCATCCAGGCCGCCGTCTACGCCGCCGAGCGGGCGGCCTCGAATCCGGACTGGGCCGGCTCGACGCAGATCTACACCCGGCTCACCGACGAACCGACGTCGATCAGTTTCCGGCCGGTGCTGCGGTCGGGACACCTGGTCGGCACCGTCGTCTCGTTCGGCGTGTCGGACGGGGACCCGCTGCCCCGCGCGGGAGCGGACCCGTCGACCCGCGACCGGCCGCGCCGGATGGTCGCGACGCGCGACAACCGTCTGGTCCTGCTCGGGCTCGCGGAGGTGGCCTTCGCGCAGTCGGACGGCAACGACGTGTGGCTGTGCACCGACGACGGGCCGGTGCGCTCGGCCTCGCCGGGCCTCGACCGGCTCGAGGCCGAGCTGACCGGTGGCGGATTCCTGCGTGTGCACCGCCAGTACGTCGTGAACCTCGGCCGGGTCCGGGAGGTGGAGCGCCGTGACCGGGGCGAGCTGCTCCTGGTCATGGACGACCCGGCCGGGACGATGGTGCCGGTGTCGCGGCGGAACGCGCCGACGGTGCGGCGGGCCCTGGAGATCTGACCCGTCGCACCGCTGGGTCGTTCAGCCGCGGTACCTGTGCACGTCGCAGACGCAGTACATGAGACGACAGCTGAAGCATCCGGGCTTGTCGACGCACGTGATGCACGGCCCGCAGTGCACCGGCTCGGTGTGCAGCGCGACCTCGTCCGGCCCGAAGCGCTGCCCGCAGGACGAGCACGGCAGGTGCTCGTACCGGCTGTCCGCTGAGGAGTGGGTCATCCGCGTCCCCGCTGTTCGTCGTCGGCCGCCGGCACACCGCACCGGTGGCCGGGCCGTTCGGTGGAACGGCCCGGCCACCGGTCGGTGTGGGTCAGCGGAGCATGTCCGTCAGAGGGAGAACACGATCAGCGCGGCACCGTGTCCCTGCCCGGACATGCCGGGGACGATGCCCTCCAGCCAGCCACCCCAGCCGACCGGCACGGCGATGTACTGCTTGCCGTCGACGGTGTACGTGCTCGGGCTGCTGTGGTGGCCGCTGCCGCACTGGAAGCTCCACAGCTTCTCGCCCGTCTCCGCGTGGAGCGCCAGGAACTCGCCCGTCGGGGTGCCGGCGAGCACCAGGTTCCCCGCCGTGCTCAGCGTGGAGGCGGCCATCGGCATGCCGTCGAGCCGGTAGCGCCACTTCTCCTCACCGTGGGAGTCGAAGGCGCTGACCGATCCGGCCATGTTGTCGACGTCGACCTCGACGGCGGCACCCCAGTAGGGCATGCCCTCCTTGAACTCGCGGCGCCGGCGGGTGGCCGTGGCGCCCACGTCCGCCACCGGGACGTAGAACAGGTCGTGCTCGGGGTTGTAGGAGGCGTGGGTCCATTCCTTCGCGCCGGCGGGACCGGGGAAGAAGTGGCAGGGCTCGCCCTCCTTGTCCGGGTACTTGCGCGGCATGAACTTGCCGTCGCGCGTGATGACCCCCCAGTCGATCCGGTCGACGAACGGCGTGACGTGCTGCAGCTCGCCGTTGGTGCGGTCCAGGACGAACATGTACCCGTTCTTGTCGAAGTGGGCCAGCAGCTTCTTGCCGTCCCGCTCGAACAGGGTCATCTCCATCGTGGAGTCGTAGTCCCACAGGTCGTGCGGGGTGAACTGGTAGTGCCACCGGATCTCGCCCGTGTCCACGTCCAGGGCGACCACGCTGTCGGTGTAGAGGTTGTCCCCCTCGCGGACCCCGCCGTCGAAGTCGGGGGCGGGGTTCCCGGTGCCGGCGTAGTAGAGGTTCAGCTCCGGGTCGTAGGTGCCGGTGACCCAGTGGTTCCCGCCGCCGCGCTGCCAGGCCTCACCGTCGGCCGGCCAGGTCTCCGAGCCGGGCTCGCCGGGCTTGGGCACGGTGTAGGTGCGCCAGCGCTGCTCACCGGTCTCCAGGTCCCAGGCGTCGATGTGGCCGCGGACGCCGTACTCGCCACCGGCGGAACCGGTGATGAGCATGTCCTTGATGACGAGCGGAGCGATCGAGGCGCTCTCGCCCGCCCGCACGTCGCCGATGGTCTTCTGCCAGACCTTCTGGCCGTTGGTGGCGTCGAGCGCGACCAGCTGCGCGTTCTGGGTGACCATGTAGACCTTGCCCTTGGCCACCGCACAACCGCGGTTGACGTTGGCGCAGCACAGCGTCACGTCGATCGGGATGCCGTGCTTGTAGCGCCACAGCTGCTCGCCGGTCTTCGCGTCGAGCGCCCAGAGCCAGCCGTCCCAGCCGGTGACGAACATGATGCCGTCGACGACGATCGGGCAGGCCTCGAACGCGTACGTCGAGGTCGAGGCGATCATCCCGGTCGCGCTGGCCTGGAAGATCCAGGCGACCTTCAGGTCCTTGGCGTTGCCGGCGTTGATCTGGTCGAGCAGGCTGTGGCGCTTGCCGTCGTAGTCGCCGTAGTAGGTGATCCAGTTGTGGGACTCGCTGCGCGCCTGCAGGATCCGCTCGTAGTCGATGTCGCGGGTCACGTCCGGCGCGCTGTGGGGCAGGTTGGAGAGCCGGTTGTGGTTGAACGCCTTGCCGGCGTCGACGTACTCGATGGTCATGGTGATCGCTGCCCTTCTACGGCCGCGGCTGGGCGGGTCGGTCGAGCTTGGCCTCCGGCGGCACCTCACCGGACACGACGATGGCGGCGGTCAGGCCCCGGCCCTCGTCGTTGCCGGCGGGCGAGCCGTACCAGTAGCAGCCGGGACCGTCGAGCTCGAGGGTCGCGCTGCCCTTGGAGTGGTTCACCAGGGAGATGAACTGCCTGTCACCGTTGCTGGGCAGCAGGCAGGCGTGGGTGTTCTTGTCATCGTTGATGATCGTCAGCTCGAGCGTGCCGCCGTGCGGCATGATCAGGACCGCCGGTTCCCACACCATCGCGTCCTCCGGGATCCTGATGGTCGCCTCCATCGTCCCGTCGGCACGCTCGGTCGCCTTGGCGATCTCGCCGGTGCCGAGCACAGCACCGATGGTCGCCTTGTTCTGTCCGCCGAGCTCGGCCAGCAGGTCTTCCCGCTCCTGGGCGATCGTCATCGGACTCCACCTCCTCGTCATCGAGAAATGAGCACATCGACTGGTGTCGCGGAATTGATTGCGCGCGAGCGCTACGCCACGTTCCAGAGTGATGTGGCACGCCGGTCACAGGCGCGGATTCTCGTCTTCCCCGCGGAGCCTGTGACTGATTCGAACTCTACCCCGGAACGCACTGTTCCGGAATATCTCACCGAAATCCGGGCCCGATCCACCGTTCACCCGGAATGACATACCGTTCGTACCGGCCACGTCGCCGGAACACGCACACCCCTTTCGGTCGCACCAGTGGTCAGTCCGGATCGAACCGGTCGAGTTCCATCACCTTCACCCATGCCGCGACGAATTCCCGGACGAACATGGCGCCCGCGTCGTCGCCGGCATAGACCTCCGAGAGCGCGCGCAACTCGGAACTCGAGCCGAAGACGAGGTCGACGCGGCTCGCGGTCCACCGCACCGCACCGGTGCACCGGTCGCGGCCCTCGTAGACCGTCGGGTGGGCCTCCCCGTGCGGGACCGGCACCCACTCCGTCCCCCCGTCCAGCAGGTGGACGAAGAAGTCGTTCGTCAGCACCCCCGGCGTCGGGGTCAGCACGCCCACCGGGGAACCCCGGTGGGTGGCTCCGAGCACCCGCAGACCGCCGACGAGCACCGTCATCTCGGGCGCGGTCAGTGTCAGCAGGCCGGCCCGGTCCACCAGCAGGTGCTCCGGCGGCACGCCGGCGTCCTCGCCCGGGTGGTTCCGGAAGCCGTCCGCCCGGGGCCGCAGCACACGGAACGACTCGACGTCGGTCCACTCCTGGGTCGCGTCGGTGCGTCCCGGGCGGAACGGCACGGCGATCTCGTGACCACCGGCCGCGGCGGCCCGTTCGACCGCCGCACATCCACCGAGCACGATCAGGTCGGCCATCGAGATCCGCGTGCCCGTGGTCTGCGAGGCGTGGAACCGCTCCTGGACGGCGTCGAGCGCGGACAGGACGACAGCCAGCTGTGCGGGGTCGTTGACCTCCCAGCCGCACTGGGGCTCGAGGCGGATCCGCGCCCCGTTCGCGCCGCCGCGCTTGTCGCTGTCGCGGTAGGTCGACGCCGACGCCCACGCCGTGGCGACGAGCTGGGCCACCGTCAGGCCGGAGGCGAGGATGTCGGCCTTGAGGGCGGCGATGTCGCCGGCGTCGACCAGGTCGTGGTCGACCTCCGGGACCGGGTCCTGCCAGATCAGCGGTTCGGCCGGGACGAGCGCGCCCAGGTACCGGCCGACCGGGCCCATGTCGATGTGGGTCAGCTTGAACCATGCCCGGGCGAACGCGTCCTCGAACCGGTCCGGCTCCTCCAGGAACCGCCGGGAGATCGCCTCGAACGCCGGGTCCTCCCGGAGCGCGAGATCCGTGGTCAGCATGACCGGCCGGTGCGTGACGTCCGGGTCGACGGCGTCCGGCACGGTGCCCTCGCCGGCACCGTCGCTCGGGACCCACTGCCACTGGCCCGCCGGGCTGAGCTCGATGTCCCACCCGGACATGAACAGCGTGTCGAAGAAGGTGTGGTCCCACGTGACCGGCGTGCGCGTCCACGTGCCGTCCTGCCCGCTGGTGACCGTGTCCGCCCCGGCTCCGGTGCCGTGCCCGCCGAGCCAGCCCAGGCCCTGCGCGGACAGCGGCGCGGCCTGCGGCTCGGGTCCCCCGGTCACGTTCGGGTCCACCGGGCCGTGGGTCTTCCCGACGGTGTGCCCGCCCGCGATGAGCGCCACGGTCTCCTCGTCGTCGAGCCCCATCCGGCGGAAGGTCTGGCGGATGTCGCGGGCGGCGAGCACCGGGTCGGGGTTGGTGGCCGGACCCTGCGGATCGACGTAGACGAGCCCCATCGCGCTGGCCGCCAGCGGCTCGTCGAGCTCGTGCAGCCCGCGGTAGCGCTCCTCGGCCAGCCACGTGCGTTCCGGCCCCCAGTACGTCTCGTCGGGCCCCCACACCTCCGGACGACCGCCGCCGAACCCGAAGGTCGTGAAGCCCATCGACTCCAGCGCCCGGTTGCCCGCGAAGATCATCAGGTCGGCCCAGGAGATCCGGCGCCCGTACTTCTGCTTCACCGGCCACAGCAGCCGGCGCGCCTTGTCCAGGTTGCGGTTGTCCGGCCAGCTGTCGAGCGGGGCGAAGCGCAGCATCCCGGCACCGGCACCGCCCCTGCCGTCACCGGTGCGGTAGGTGCCTGCGGAGTGCCAGGCCATGCGCAGCACCAGCGGCCCGTAGTGTCCGAAGTCGGCGGGCCACCAGTCCTGCGACGTCGTCAGCACCTCGTCGATGTCGCGGGCCAGCTCGTCGAGATCGATCGAGGTGAACCGTTCGGCATAGCCGGCGTCCGCGGGCCGGTGCCTGCGCAACGGCGTGAGGTCGAGCCGGTGTGGCCACCATCCGCCGGCACGGCCGCTCCCCGCCTGCTCACGGGCGCTGTCCATGATCCGGTCGTAGGTGCGATAGACGTGTGTGTCGGGATGCTCGGGCATCGTCGTCCTCCCCCGATCGGCCGGCGACGACGGTGTCGCGATTCGGCCACGTCGCGTGCCCGGCCACCCTGGACCGTTCGACACCACCGGGGAGCCGACGCGAGGCGGGTGCCTCGCGTCGACCCGGTGGAGCAGAACGAGCCCCGTGCCCCTCAGCCCCGGTGGAAGTACCCGGTGACCTCAGCGCACACCTCGACGACCGTGTACTGCGGAGTTTCCCACTGCATTTTCTTCCTCCTCGCTGTCGTGAGCCGCGCTTTCTTCGAGGAATACACCACGATTTTCCGCGGTCCCGAACGACCTTCGTCGACCGCGCGGATCCGTCGCAACCGCCCTCGAACAAGTAGTCGGCAATCGGTGCCGAACGGCGGCCCGGGGCCCACGAGTGGAGGGCATGCGGGCACCGGCGGCCCGCGGGCCGAACCGGAGTCGGGCACCGGTCCGCCACCCGGGTGACGCCGTTCACCGCGAGCCATCAGGAACGCCGACCACGGCCATAACGGCTTTCGATGCCGGGCCGGCCGGATCCGCTCCTAGACTGCCGGTGTGCGCATCTACCTCGGCTCCGACCACGCGGGCTTCGAACTGAAGGCCCATTTCGCCGGGCGCCTGGCCGGCCTCGGCCACGACGTGATCGACGTCGGCCCCCGTGCGTACGACGCGGACGACGACTACCCGCCGTTCTGTGTCGAGGCGGCGCGGCGGGTCGTCGCCGACGAGGGCAGTCTCGGTCTGGTCATCGGCGGGTCCGGCAACGGGGAGCAGATCGCCGCGAACATGGTCCCGGGCGCCCGCGCCGCGCTGGCGTGGAGCGTCGACACCGCCCGGCTCGCCCGCCGGCACAACGACGCGCGGCTCGCCGGGATCGGCGCCCGGATGCACCCGGTCGAGGAGGCCGAGGCCATCGTGGACGCCTTCCTCACCACGGAGTTCGAGGGCGGCCGCCACCAGCGCCGGATCGACCTGCTCGCGGAGTACGAGCGCACCGGCGAGCCGCCTGCGCTGCCGGCCGGCCACTGAACCCACGGGACGCGCTGCGCCCGCACGCGGCGCGTCGGGGTCAGGGTGCCGGGTGCTCCCACATGGTCGCCCGGAACAGGTCCCAGAAGCCGAGCCGGTGGTAGACGGGCCGGCCGTCGTCGCTGGAGAGCAGCAGCGCGGGCAGGTCCGGCGCGACCGCACACGCCGCCGCCGTGACGGCGCGGCCGTGGCCGCGGCCGCGGTGCTCGGCAGGGTCGTGACCCAGTCGATCTCGACGACGTCGTGGTGCACGGCGGAGCCTGCCGTCGCGACCGGCCGGCCGTCGGCGTAGCCGACGACGAGGTGCAGCAGCCCGCCGGTCAGGCGTGGATCGGCCGCCGCCGGGCGGCCCAGGTCGGCGAGCCCGTAGCCGTCGACGAGGACGTCCTCGAAGTCGCCGGGGTCGGCGTCGGGCACCACCCGGATCTCCAGCCCGGCCGGGGGTGACGGGAGCGGGGCCGGCGGGCGCAGCATCAGCGGCGGGTGGCCGACCGGGTCGAGCCCGTGCCCCGGGTCCCCGGGCAGGGGGAACAGCGACAGCAGCACCCACCAGCGTTCCGGCGGGAAGAAGCCGCACGCCTCGTCCAGCACACGGTCCAGCCCGGACGGGTCCGGCGGCCGGGTCAGGACGACGGCGTTGTCGTACCCGAACGGCGACCCCAGATCGGCGAGCACCGCGCCGTCGGTCCGGCGGAACCGCTCGCCGGTCCGGTCGGCCATCGCGACGATCCGGTCGGCGTAGGCGTGCACGAACCGGCGGGCGAGACTGTCCCCGACGGGCACGGCGTCGTCCCAGCCGGTGGTGAGCGCGACCTCGGTGTCCATGGCGGGTGATGGTCCGCCGGTGGCGCCGCGCCCGGCAGGGCTGTTCGGCGGAGCGGACCCGGGGCGTTCCAGGAGTGACCCTTGACACGCTTCGCCGCGGAACGAACACTGATCCCAGTTCGGAATCACGATTCCATCATGCGGAATCTCCCGCACGGAAGCACGGAAGCAGGGCCATGCCGGACCTTCTCACCCTCGACCGACTCAACACCGCGCCGCCGGACGAGCTCGCCGCCGTCCTCCGCGCCTGCAACACCTCCCCCGCGTGGGCCGGGCGGTTGCTGGCCGGGCGGCCGTTCGCCGGCGTCGACGACGCCGTCGCCGCCGCCGGGAAGGCGGTCCTCGCGCTCGACGCCGCCGAGATCGACGCCGCGCTCGCCGGGCACCCCCGCATCGGGGAACGCCCGGGCGGCGCGCACGCCGACGGCGCCGCGTTCTCCCGGCGGGAGCAGTCCGGCATCGGCTCCGGCTCCGGCGGGGACGCCGCCACGCGGCTGGCCGCCGGGAACGCCGCCTACGAGGACCGGTTCGGTCACGTGTTCCTGATCCGGGCCGCGGGCCGCGACGCCGGGGAGGTCCTGGCCGAGCTCGAACGGCGCCTCGGCAACGACCCGGCGACCGAGCGGACCGAGGCGGCCGGGCAGCTCGCCGAGATCACCGAGCTGCGGATGCGGCAGGTGCTGGCCGGATGAGCAGCTTCTCCACCCACGTCCTCGACGCCGCGCGCGGGGTGCCCGCCACCGGCGTCCCGGTGGTGCTGTCCCGGGCCGACGGCACGGTCCTCGCCTCCGGCCGGACCGACGACGACGGCCGCTGGCGCGCCCCGGAGACCGCCGCGCTGACCGCGGGCGAGCTCCACCGCATCACCTTCGAGGCACCGAGCCCCTTCTTCCCCGAGGTGTCGATCGCGTTCCGCCCGGAGCGCACCGACCGGCACCACCACGTCCCGCTCCTCCTGTCGCCGTACTCCTACTCCACCTATCTCGGGAGCTGATCCACGATGCCCGTCCTCGGTCATACGCAGTACGGCAAGGCGGAGGTCCGCGTGGTGCGGATCTTCCGTGACGCGGACCCGCACGAGATCGCCGATCACAACGTCTCGGTCGCGCTGTCGGGGCAGTTCGCCGACACCCACCTGACCGGCGACAACACCCGCGTCCTCACCACCGACGCGGTCAAGAACACGGTCAACGCCTTCGCCAAGGAGGCGGGCGACGCCGCCCGCACCCCGGAGGTCTTCGGCCGGGAGCTGGCCCGCCACTTCGCCGCGGTGCCGCAGGTGGAGCGGGTCCGGGTGAACATCGAGACCTTCCCGTGGCGCCGGCTCGACCACGACGGCGCGCCGCACCCGCACGCGTTCGCCCGCGACGGCGGCCACACCCGCACCACCACCGTCACTCGCGCTGCCACCGGTGCGGAGTGGGTGACGTCGGGGGTGAAGGGCCTCGTCGTGCTCAAGACGACCGACTCGGAGTTCCACACCTTCTACACCGACCGCTACACGACGCTCGCCGAGACGACCGACCGCGTGATGGCGACCGAGGTGACCGCGCAGTGGTGGCACGCCGAGGACCCGGACGACTGGAACGCCTCGCACGCCGGCACCGTCGCGGCGATGACGTCGGCGTTCGCCGGGCACCACAGCCTCGCCCTGCAGCAGACGCTCCACGAGATGGGCACCCGGGTGCTCGCCGACGGGCCCGGCATCGGCGAGATCCGCTTCTCGCTGCCGAACAAGCACCACTTCCTGATCGACCTCTCCCCCTTCGGGCTCAAGAACCCTGGTGAGGTCTTCCACGCCGACGACCGGCCCTACGGCCTGATCGAGGGCACCGTCCGCCGCGACGACACCCCCGACCCGGGACCGGCCTTCGATCCCGGCCAGGGCTGGTGAGGGGCGTGCGACGGCTGCGGCTGCCGCGCCCCCGCCCGTCCGGTGAGGTGCACCCCGTCGACGAGGTGCTGCCCACCGGGACGCTGCTGCTCTACGGCCTGCAGCACGTCATGACGATGTACGCGGGCCTGGTCGCGGTCCCGCTGATCGTCGGCCAGGCACTCGGCCTGCCCTTCGCCGACATCTCCTACCTGCTCGCCGCGACCCTCCTCGTCGCCGGGCTGGCGACGCTCCTGCAGACGATCGGGATCTGGCGGATCGGCGCGCGGCTGCCGCTGGTGCAGGGCGTGTCGTTCGCCTCCGTCGCCTCGATGATCGCCATCGGCACCGGGGCCGGCGGCGGCCGGGCGGGGCTCACCCTGATCTTCGGCGCGACGCTCGTCGCCGGCGTCGCCGGCTTCCTGCTCGCGCCGCTGTTCCACCGTCTGATCCGGCTGTTCCCACCGGTCGTGACCGGGACGGTGATCACCGTCATCGGTGTCTCGCTGCTGCCGGTCGCGGTCCGCTGGGCGTCGGGGGCGTCCGAGGGCGAGCCGGGTGACCCGGCCGCGATCGGGCTCGCCGGGTTCACCCTGCTCGTGATCGTGCTGATCTACCGGTTCCTGCCCGGGTTCCTGGCCCGGATCGCGATCCTGCTGTCGCTGGTCGCCGGCACCGCGCTGGCCGCGGTCCTCGGGATGGCCGACTTCTCCCGCGTCGGGGAGGCGGCGTGGTTCGCGGTGTCGACGCCGTTCCACTTCGGGACGCCGCAGTTCTCCGTCGCCGCGATCATCTCGATGACCGTGGTGATGCTGGTGATCATGACGGAGACGACGGCCGACCTGCTCGCCGTCGGCGAGATCGTCGACCGCAGGGCGGACGGCCGGCGGGTCGTCGCCGGCCTGCGGGCCGACACGCTGTCCACCGCCGTCTCCGGTGGCCTGCTCAACAGCTTCCCGGCGTCGGCGTTCGCGCAGAACGTCGGCCTGGTCGCGATCACCGGGATCCGCAGCCGGTTCGTCGTCGCGGCGGGCGGCGCGATCCTGATGGTGCTCGGCCTGTTCCCGAAGCTCGGCGCCGTGATCGCCTCGGTGCCGCAGCCCGTGCTCGGCGGCGCGGGTCTCGCGCTGTTCGCCACCGTCGCCGCGTCCGGGATCCGGTCGCTGGCGAAGGTCGACTTCGACGGGCACGCGAACCTCGTGATCGTCGCGGTCGCGCTGGGACTGGGCGTGCTGCCGATCGCGGCACCCGACTTCTACGAGGGCTTCCCGGAGTGGTTCCGGACGGTCTTCGACTCCGGGATCAGCGCGGCCGCCGTCGCCGCGGTGCTGCTGAACGTGCTGTTCCACGGGGCGCGCGACCGGGAGACCAGCCCGGTCGCGGAGGCACCGGCACCGGTCGTCGACCAGGGCTGAGCCCGTCGCCGGCCGATCCGCCCGGAACGGGAAGTGCGAGCGGCCTCTCGTTGTTGGGAGGGAGGACGAGCTCCCGAACGAGAGGTACCGCCGTGTCCCTGCCACTGCCGTTGTCGATCCTCGATCTGGCCACCGTCTCCCGGGACGAGACCGTCGCCCAGGCCCTGGAGGCCAGCACGACGCTGGCGCAGCGCGCGGAGGACTGGGGCTTCCGGCGGATCTGGTACGCCGAGCACCACAACATGGGCAGCATCGCGTCGGCCGCGACCAGCGTGCTCATCGCGCACGTCGCCGCACGCACCGAGCGGATCACCCTCGGCTCGGGCGGCGTGATGCTGCCCAACCACTCGCCGCTGCAGGTCGCCGAGCAGTTCGGCACCCTCGCCGAACTGCACCCCGGCCGGATCGAGCTGGGCCTGGGCCGCGCGCCCGGCACCGACCAGGAGACGGTGCGCGCCCTGCGGCGCGACCCGAGCGCGTCCGAGCGCTTCCCGTCCGACGTCCGGGAGCTGCAGGCCTTCCTCGCACAGGACAGCCTCGTCCCGAACGTCCACGCCTACCCCGGCCGCGGCACCCGCGTACCGCTGTCGATCCTCGGGTCCTCGCTCTACGGGGCTCAGGTCGCCGCGCTGCTCGGGCTGCCCTACGGGTTCGCCTCACACTTCGCGCCGGACGCGCTGGAGCAGGCCGTCGCCCTGTACCGCAAGGAGTTCCGTCCGTCCGAGCAGCTCTCCGAGCCCCGCGTGCTGGCCGGGGTGAACGTCATCGCCGCCGACTCGGCCGAGGAGGCGGAGGCACAGTTCCGGGAGGCCCAGCGCCAGCGGGTGCGCCTGTTCACCGGCCGCCGCGGCCGTTCGCTGACCGACGCCGAGACCGATGCCGTGCTCGACAGCCCCGCTGGTGAGCAGATCCGGTCGATGACCCGCTACAGCGCCGTCGGCACGCCCGACACCGTCGCCCGGTACCTCGAGGAGTTCACCACCCGCGCCGACGCCGACGAGCTGATCGTCGCGGGGCTCGCGCCCCAGCGCGAGAGCTGGTGGCGCAGCTGGGAGCTGCTCGCCACGAAGGTCCAGGGCGCCGCCGCCTGAGCCCGGTGGGGCGCGACGGCGCCTCAGCGTCCGAGGCCGAGCAGGACCCCGAGGACGACGAGGCCCGAGCACAGCACGAGGTGGAGGACGCGGTGCTCGGCGAGCACCGCGACGAACTCCCGGGCCCGAGGTGGTGCCGCCCGAGCCGTCGGCCGGCCCCGGCGGAGAGGTCACGGGCCGGCCGGGGCGCCGGGCGCGGACGCGTCCGCCGGGCGGGCGCCGGGGACGACGCGGCCGATGTGCACGCCCGCGAAGTCGGTGACCTCGCCGTCCCGGTCGGCGGACCCGATGTGGACACCGGAGTGGTCGAGCACGACACCGCCGGGATCGGCGGACCCGATCCCGACACTGCTGAGTCCTGCACCGGCTGGGTCATGGCATCCGTCCGATCCGTGTGGGGCCGCGGGGCCGGGGCGGGGTCTGCACGACCTGCGCCCGTCCGTACGGAGGATCCGGCTCCCCGGGCACCGCCCGCACCCGCCGTCCGGCCCTCTCGCGCCGGGTCCAACGGTCCGGTCGGCCCGGGTCACCCCTCCAGACGGATGGAGAGCGGGAACTCCGGACGCGTCCAGCTCCGGGCGTACTCCACCGCCGTCGACGACTCGTCGTGGGTGATGCGCACCGACGCGATCAGCGGTCCGCCGCGGCGGACCGCGAGCACCCGCGCCTGTTCCGCCGTGGCCGCGGTCGCCGAGACCTCCATGTCCGCCCAGCTGAGCCGCAGGCCGTAGTGCTCACGGATGGTCCGGTAGAGCGACCCGCCGGTGAGCTCGACCCGCGCCAGCAGCGGCACCAGCGCGTAGGGCAGCCAGCTGACCTGCAGTGCGGCCGGCCGGTCGTCGATCAGGCGGAGCCGCTCGATACGGATCGTCTCCCGGCCCGCCGGGAGCCCGAGGTGCTCCCGGGCCTCCTCGGACGCGACGGTCGTCTCCCGTGCCCGCAGCTCCGTGCGGACCCGGGTCTCGTCGGTGCCCATCTCCTGGGCGAAGGAACCGAGCCGGTTCAGCCGGCGCCGCTGCGCGCTCGGACGGGTCACGAACGTGCCGGACCCCCGCCGCCGGACGAGCAGGTGTTCGTCCTGCAGCTGGCGGACCGCCTGGCGGACGGTCATCCGGCTCACGCCGTAGCGCTGCGCGAGGTCGGCCTCGCTCGGGAGCTGGACGTCGGGCGCCAGCGCCCCGGAGGAGATCTGCGACGACAGGTCCTCGTAGATGACCTGGTAGCGCGGGATCCGGCTCACGTGCCCCCTCGTCGTCCGTCGCTGTGATCACGTCGGGGACCGAGCGTATCGGTTCGGGTACCACCGCCCGGCGTCCCACGCGCCGGAGCATCAGGTGCGACGAGGGCGCGGGAGGCGAGCCACCGCGGGTACAGCTCGCCGTAGAGCGCGGCGCGCCCGGGATCGGGGTCGACGCGGTGCAGGCGCGGGCGCAGGTGTTCGAGTGCCTCGTCGAGGTCGCGGCCCGTCCCGGCGAGGGCGAGGGCGGCGGCGCCGAGCAGGGTGACGTCCGGGTCGTCGCAGACCAGCACGGTCCGGTCGAGCACGTCGGCGCGCAGCCGGGTGGCGGCCGCCGAGCGGGCCGCGCCACCGGCGAATACCACGGTTGTCGAGCCGGGCGAGTCTCCGGCGTCGAGCAGGTCGACGCCCTCCCGCACGGTGAAGGCCGCGCCCTCCCGGGCAGCCCGCAGCAGGTGTGCCGGGCCGTGGCCGAGCCCCTGACCGAGCACGGCGCCGCGGGTGGCAGGCCGCCACCGCGGGAACCGCTCGCCGGACATCGCCGGGATCACCTGCAGGCCGTCGGCCCCCGGCGCGACGGCGTCGACGACGTCCTCCTCGACCGTCCCGGCGAGCTCGCGCCAGCGGGCCACGGCACCTCCGGTGAGGCCGGTGGGCCCGCCGACGACCCACCGGCCGCCGGCCAGGGCCGGGTTCAGCAGGACCCCGCCGGCGGTCCCGGCCGGGTCGGTGCTCAGCCGTCCCAGCACGTCGGTGGTGCCGGCGACGTCGGCGATCAGGTCGGTGCGCCCACCGAGGAGCAGGCCGATGCCGACCGACCCGTCCGGCCCGCCGGCGACGACCGGGAGCCCGGCGGGCAGACCGGTCGCCGCGGCCACGTCGTCGCGGAGCCCGCCGACCGGGTCGGCCGGCCCGGCAGCCGCGGGCCACCAGCCCGCCGGCAGGTCCAGCTCGGTGAGGAGGTCGTGGTCCCACGTGCGGGTGCACACGTCGAACAGCAGCGTGTAGGCGGCGTCGACGGTGTCGGTCACCGGGGACCCGACGCAGCGCGCGACGAGGAAGTCCTTCGGTGAGAGCAGCGCGTGCACCCGTGCTGCCAGCTCCGGACGGCGTGCGCGCAGGTCGAGCGCGTGCGCGAGCCCGCCCGCGCCGGGGACGGGCCGGCCGCTGATCTCCCGGATCCGGTCCAGCACCGGCTCGGGGAGCGCGGCCACCAGGTCCGCGCCGCGGGAGTCGGCCCACCCGGTGGCGGGCCCGACCGGGCGGAGCTCGGGGTCGACCGCGACCGTCCCGATGTGCCCCGCGATCCCCAGCGCACCCACCGGACCGGGAGCGGTCCCGCGGACCCGGCCCAGCGCGGTGACCACATCGGACCAGAGCTGCTCGGCATCGACGTGCCCACCGCCCGCGCCGTCCGTACGCGGCACCCGGACGGCGCTCTCGACCGTGCCGTCACCGGAGACGACGGCGGCACGCACCGCCGAGGTCCCGACGTCGACGGCGACGACCCGGTCGCCGCTCACACCGCACCGGAGGAGCGCAGCCGCTCCAGCTCCGCGTCGTCCATCCCGAGGATCGTCCGGTAGACGTGATCGTTGTCCTCGCCCACGGTCGGCGGGGCCTTGCGCACGGTCGGCGGCGACTTCTCCATCTTGATCGGGTTGCCCGGCATCCGGATCGTCCCGAGCTTCGGGTGCTC
Organism: Pseudonocardia sp. EC080619-01; assembly: GCF_001420995.1. Taxonomy (NCBI): domain Bacteria; kingdom Bacillati; phylum Actinomycetota; class Actinomycetes; order Pseudonocardiales; family Pseudonocardiaceae; genus Pseudonocardia; species Pseudonocardia sp. EC080619-01. The sequence goes on from NZ_CP012184.1 coordinate 133,775, forward strand.
GGACTCGACGACCATCTCCCGGGCGGCGATCTGCTCGGACTCCGCCACCTCGGGCACCGTCGCCACCCTGGCGAACGGGATCCCGGCCTCCTCCAGCACGTCGCCGATCTCGTCGGCGGTGCGGTCCCGGGCCCAGTCCGCGACGACCGCCTCCAGCTCCGGGACGTGCTCCATCCGCCCGGGCACGGTGCGGTAGCGCTCGTCGGTGGCCAGCTCGTCGCGGCCGATGGCGTGGCAGAGCTTGGGCCACAACGAGTTCGTCCCGGCCTGGATGTACATCTGGGCGTCGGCGCAGGCGTAGACGTTGACGGGCGCGGTGAGCAGGTCCCGGGAGCCGTTGCGGGGCATCTCGCTGCCCAGCATCAGCCAGCTGATCAGCCGGGTGCCCAGGGTGGCGAACATCGAGTCGAGGCTGGCGACGTCGACCCGCTGCCCCTCCCCCGTCCGCTCCCGGTGCATCAGTGCGGCGAACGTCCCGAGCGCGGCCTGGAACCCGGTGACGTAGTCGGCGATGTAGGTGCCGGTCAGGGTGGGCGGGCCGTCCGCCTCACCGGTGGTGTCCATCAGGCCGGACGAGGCCTGGGCGATCGCGTCGAACAGGGCGCGCCGCGACAGCGGCCCGGTCTGGCCGAACCCGGAGATCGAGGTGAGGACGATGTCCGGCTTGAGCTCGGTCATCCGCTCGTAGCCGATGCCCATCTTCTCGATGGTGCCGGGCCGGTAGTTCTCCACGACCACGTCGGCCCACCGGACGAGCTGCTCGAGGACCCCGAGCGCGTCGGGGTGGCGGGTGTCGAGCGTGGCGCCGTACTTGTTGCGGTTGTAGAGCATCGTGTAGACGCTCTCGCCCTCGTAGTACGGCTCGTGGTGACGCGCGTCCTCGCCGTCGGGACGCTCGACCTTCACCACCTCCGCGCCGAAGTCGGCGAGGATCTGCGCGCAGCTGGGGCCGGCGATGAACCGGGACAGGTCGAGGACGCGGAACCCGGCCAGGGGGCCGGGCGCGTGGGGGGCGGACTGCACTGTCTGTTCCCTTCGGTGACCGGTCGCCGCCGTCCGGGCGGGACGGCGGCGACGGTGCGGTCGTTCGCGCCTCAGCCTGCCCGATGGGGCAGGAAGGCCTCGTAGGTCCAGGCGTTGGCGGCGCGGTCGAGGACGACGTCGACCAGCGCGGGCCGCCCGCTCGCGAAGGCCGACTTCACCGCGTCGACGAGCTCCTCGACGGTCGTCACCCGGCGGCCGGGCACGCCCATCCCCTCGGCGACCCGGGCGAAGTCGACCTGGCCGAAGTCGACGCCGATGGTGCGGCCGTCGAAGTGGAGCTCCTGCTCCTGGCGGATGTTGCCGTAGCTGGAGTCGTTGAGCACCACGAGGCACACGGGGCCGCCGACCCGGGCCAGCGTCTCGATCTCACCGAGGCTCATGCCCAGCGAGCCGTCACCGATCAGCGCGAGCACAGGCCGCTCGGGGTCGTCGGCGACCGAGGCGATCGCCGCGGGCAGAGCGAAACCCATGTTCCCGAACCCGACCGGCTTGATGTAGCGGTACGGCCGGGGCATCTCCCAGAGGAACGACCAGACACCGGGGTTGCCGGCGTCCGGGATCAGGACCGACTCGGGCGGGGTGACCTCGCGCAGCGCACGCACGACGACCGCGGGCGAGACCGTGCCCGGGGTCTCCGGCTCGCGGGACCCCGAGAGCTCCCACCAGTCCTTCTCGGCCTGCTGCAGCCCGGTCACCCATCCGGCCCGCGACTCCCGTGCCGCGGCGGCACCGCCGGTGGTGGCCTCGACGAGCGAGGTGCAGAACGCGCCGAGGTCACCGACGACGCCGGTGGTCGTCTCGGAGTAGTAGCGGCCGATCATCGTCGGGTCGACGTCGACCTGGACGACCGGCGGCAGCGCGGTCTTCCAGCGGCGGGTGGAGACGGCGTTGAGGCTGTTGCCCAGCGCCAGCACCAGGTCGGACTCGGCGAGCACCCGCGAGGTGAGGGCGGTGCCCATCCGGGACAGCGCCCCGAACACCAGCGGGTGGCCGGTCGGGACCGCCCCCATGCCGTTGAACGTGGTGATGACCGGGATGTTCAGAGAGTCGGCCAGCGCCAGCACGTCGTCGGCGGCCCTGGCGCGGTTGCCGCCGTTGCCGAGCCAGATCACCGGGCGCTCCGCGGCGAGCACCCGTTCGGCGACCTCGGCGACCGCGGCCGGAGCCGGCACCGGACGGGTGCCGACCCAGGTCCGGGACGGGTGGGTCGCCGGCACCTCGGGCGGGGCGTCGACGACGTTCTCGATGGTGTCGCGGGCGAAGTCGAGGTGCACCGGGCCGGGGTTGCCGGTCATGGCGACGACGTAGGCCTCCTCCATCGCCTGCTTGATCGACGAGGCGTGCGCGACGAGCCGGCTGTACTTGGTGAAGGGCTCGAAGATCTTGACGTGGTCGGCGTTCTGCGCGTCGTCCTTGTGGATGTTCTCGCCGTTGTTGTTGCAGGTGACGATGATCGCCGGGCTGGAGTCGCGGAACGCGCCGCCGACGCCGGTGAGGAGGTTCGTCGCACCGGGTCCGGTGGTCGCGATCGCGACGGCGGGGGTGCCGGTGAGCCGGCCGTAGGCGTCGGCCATCACCGCGGCGGCGTTCTCGTGCCGGGTGTGGACCATCTCGATGCCGGGGGTGTCGATGATCGCGTCGGTGATCGCCAGGGTCTGCCCGCCGACCACGCCGAAGACGTGGCGGACCCCCAGCGACTCGAGCATCTTCACGACCAGCTGGCCGCCGGTCATCTTCTCCGACATGCGGTGTCCCTAAGGTCGTAGGTGTTCGGGGTTGGTGCCCCGGATGCCCGGGACGACGGGGTGTGGCTGATGAGGTGTTGTCGCTTCGGTGGCTCGGAAGGAATGGCCGCCCCGTCGTGCTGGACAGGCCTGGCCACTGATTCGGATCTGTGCGGACCGTCGCTGATTAGGGACCTGATGGCGGGTTGTCCACGGGCGTGACCTGCAACGACAGGAGCCTGCGCGTGGCGCAACGGCCAGTGATCTGGATCGGGATCGACGTCGGGAAGAGGACGCACCATGCGTGCGCGATCGATACCGACGGCAAGGTGGTGTTCTCCCGCAAGGTCAGCAACGACCAGGCCGCGATCGAGGCGTTGCTGGCCCGCGCTGCGGAAGCGGCCCAGGACGTGCGGTGGGCCATCGACCTGACCTGCAGCTATGCGGCGCTGCTGCAGGTGGTCCTCACCGCGGCCGACCAGCAGGTGGTCTATGTCCCCGGTCGGGTCGTCGACCGGATGAGCGGCGTGTTCCGGGGCGAGGCCAAGACCGACGCCCGTGACGCGAAGGTCATCGCCGAGACCGCCCGCATGCGCGGCGCCGACCTCACCACGGTCACCGCCACTGATGAGACCACTGCCGAACTGGCCCGGCTCGTGGCCCATCGCGAGGACCTGATGGCCGACTGGGTGCGCGGGGTCAACCGGCTGCGTGACCTGCTCGGGTCGATCTTTCCCGGTCTCGAGGCGGCATTCGACTATTCCACCCGCAGCGCTCTGGTGCTGGTCACCGGGTTCCAGACACCCCAGGCCCTCCGGGACGCCGGCGAGGCAGGGGTGATCGAGTACCTGCGTGCCCATCGGGCGTGGGCACCGGGTATTGCTGCGATGGCCGCCACCGCGGTCGAGGTCGCCCACGCCCAGACCGTGGCACTGCCCAGCGAGACGCGGACCGCGATCCTTGTTGCCGGCCTGGCCCGACGACTGCTGGAACTCGACCGGGAGATCAAGGACACCGACAAGCTGATCACCACCGTGTTCCGCTCCCACCCGGACGCGGCGATCATCGAGTCGCTGCCCGGTCTCGGACCCATCCTGGGCGCGGAGTTCCTCACCGCCACCCACGGCGGTGTCGGCCCTGAACTGGGCGGATTCACCTCTCCAGGGCGGCTGGCCTCCTACGCCGGACTCGTCCCGGTGCCCCAGGACTCCGGCCGGATCAGCGGGAACCTGCGTCGCCCACGACGCTACAACCGCCGCCTGCGGCGAGTGTTCTACATGGCCGCACTGTCCAGCCTCAAGGTCAATGGCCCGTCCCGGGCCTTCTACCAGCGCAAACGCAGCGAAAGAATGCTTCATACCCAGGCTCTGCTCGCCTTGGCCAGACGCCTGGTCGACGTCCTGTGGGCCCTGCTGCGTGACCGGAGGATGTTCACCATCACCGCACCACAACCCGCTATCGCGGCTTGACACGGTCATTCGGATTCCTCTCGGTGATGGTAGGGAGCCGGCGCGTCCGGCCCGCGTGTCCGTGCGGTGCGGACGTCGTCCTGCCGGCGGAGGCGGGGACCGCGTGCTGCCGTCCCGCCACGGTGGTCGCGCGGCCTCGTCCCGCCGCCGGCCGCACGGCCCCGGACCGAGGCCGGAGGCCGTTCGCGAGGGCGCCGGGGCACCTGTCGTGGGGCCGAAGAGTAGGTACCGGCACCGGGCCCGGGAAGGGACCAACGGCCTGGGCGGTGGCCGGTCCGCCGTTGCTCCGAGCCGGACCTGGCTGTGACCCGCGCCACGCCCGCTTGAGTGTGCCGCGACGGCACCCGTTGCCATGGCCCCGTCACCGCGCGCCGTGGAGATCCCCCGGGCGCACACCGAGGAGGGCACCGATGACCCAGGCACCCGGCCGGACCGAGCAGGCACCGACGCGGATCGAGCTCGAGGAGTTCTTCGCCGACCCGGTGTTCTCCGGCGCGTCCCTGTCCCCCGACGGCACCCGGATCGCCTACCTGGCCCCGCACCTCGGCCGGCGCAACGTCTGGGTCCGCGGCATCGACGAGGACCACACCGACGCCGTCTGCGTCACCCACGACTCCCGCCGCGGCATCACGAAGTACCACTGGACCGACGACCCGCGCTGGCTGCTCTACGAGCAGGACACCGACGGCAACGAGGACTGGCACCTCTACCGGGTCGATCTCGACGCTCCCGACCAGCCGGCCGTCGACCTCACCCCGATGGACCCGGGTTCGCGCGTGGTCGGCGTCGACCCGCTGGAGTCGCAGCCCGGGAACGTGCTGGTCGGCATGAACCGCAACCCCCTGTCGGTCGACCTGTTCCGGATCGAGGTCGCGACCGGCGAGACGACGCTGCTGCTCGAACAGCCCGAGCCCCGGGGCAACTACCTGGTGGACCGGGACGGCGCGCCCGTCTTCCACTCGTTGCTGACCGAGGACGGCACCTGGGAGTTCTCGGCGGTCGACCCCGAGACCCACGAACGACGCCTGCTGCGCCGCGTCAGCGGCCCCGAGCACCCGCTGGGCGTGCAGCCCCAGCTCGTCACACCGGACGGTTCCGGCCTGCTGCTGGGCTCCTACCAGGACTCCGACGACCTGCGGCTGGTGCGCGTCGACCGGGAGACCGGCGAGGAGACGGTCGTCGCCGCCGTCGAGGGCCACGACCTGTGCACCCTCGGGTTGATGGCTCCCGGCGTGCTGCCGCCGACCGTGTTCACCAGCCGCCGGACCGGCGAGGTGATCGCCGCCCGCTTCGTCGGCGAACGGCCGCACATCGAGGTCCTCGACCCGCACTTCGCGGAGGTCTACGCCGAGCTGGAGAAGCTGTCCGACGGCGTGCTGGGCACGCTCTCCTCGGACGAGTCGGAGCAGCGCTGGATCGCCACCTTCGTCCACGACCGCGACCCGGCGGTCACCTGGCTCTACGACCACTCCACCGGCGAGAGCAGGATCCTGTTCCGCCCCTACCCGCACCTGGACCCGGCCGCGCTCGCCCCGATGGAGCCGGTGAGCTTCCGGGCCCGGGACGGGCTACCGCTGCACGGCTACCTGACGCGGCCGGTCGGCGCCGGGCCCGAGCGCCTGCCGCTCGTGCTGCTCCCGCACGGCGGACCGTGGGTGCACGACACCTGGGGCTACAGCGCGGAGGTCCAGTTCCTGGCCAACCGCGGCTACGCGGTGCTGCAGGTCAACTTCCGCGGGTCCTCCGGCTACGGCAGGCGGCACATCACCGCGGCGATCGGCGAGCTCGCCGGCGCGATGCACGACGACCTCATCGACGCCACCGAGTGGGCCGTGACCCAGGGCTGGGCCGACCCGGCGCGGCTCGGCATCTACGGCGGGTCCTACGGCGGGTACGCCGCGCTCGTCGGCGTCACCGTGACACCGGACCACTTCGCCGCCGCCGTGGACTACGTCGGCATCTCCGACCTGGCGAACTTCATGCGGACGCTGCCGCCGTTCGTCCGGCCGTACCAGGTGAACGCCTGGTACCGGTATGTCGGCGACCCGGACGTCCCCGAGCAGGAGGCCGACATGCTGGCCCGCTCGCCGATCACCATGGTCGACCGGATCCGGACGCCGCTGCTGGTCGCCCAGGGCGCCAACGACGCCCGCGTCGTCCAGGCCGAGTCGGACAACATCGTCGCCTCGCTGCGCGAGCGCGGCGTCCCCGTGGAGTACCTGCTCGCCGAGGACGAGGGCCACGGGTTCGCCAACCCGGAGAACCAGATCCGGTTCTACCGGGCCATGGAGCGGCACTTCGCCGAGCACCTCGGCGGCGACGCCGGACGCAGGTCGTCCGCGATCTCCTGAGCCGGAGCCCGGCGTTCCACCATGCGGACCACCGGATCGCCGGACCGACCACGACGGTGCGAATCCGGAACGAAGTCCGCGCACGATCGTGTGCGAGGGTTCGCGGCCGTGGCGCCGTGCTCTCAGGGCGGCCACAGCTTCTCAGGGCCCCCACAGCACGCCCCGTCGAGACTCTCCGGCCATGCGGCGCGACCACGGTCCGGAGAACGAGCTCGGGATCCCCCTCGAGGATCCCCGGGTCCCGGTGACCCGGATCGAGGTCCTGGACTTCGTCGGGGAGGCGTTCGACGACGACCGGCCCACCCGGTCGGCACTCGTCACCCACGCCGCGGCCGAGGGTGCCCGGCCCGCTCTGCTCGAGCTGCTCGCCACCCTCCCCGACGGCCGGTTCGACGACCCGGACGCGTTGTGGGCGGCACTGCCCGGCGTCCCCGTCGATCTCCGGGACGGCCGGCCCGGCTCCCGCGCCGGCCCGGCGGACGGCTGAGGACTGACGCTGCGCCCGTACTCACCTGGTTCCGAACCCGGTGGCTACCCCCGGAGCTGTCGGATCGTGAAGGCGTCCCCGGACATCCGGCCCGTCGCGGTCATGAAGCCCTTCCCGTCGGTCGCGTCGATCGCCGTCGCCGACCGCGCACCCATCGACTCCCCGTCGACCGTCGCCCCGGTGAACCGCACCGACCCGAACCTCGGGAACGCGCCCTGCTGCGCCTCCAGCACGACCTCGGCCGAGACGTTCGCCCCGGCGTGCGTCCTGACCACGCTGCGGCTGTCGCCACGGGTGAGGTTCCGGATCGTCATCGTGTACGCGTCGCCGCTGCGGACCACCTCGGCCGCGATCTCGTCCCCGGTCCGGACGGTCATCGAGTGGTACACCGCCGGGGCGGGCGCGATCTCGAACCACGCACGGTGGACCGGCTCGCCGCCGACGCAGGTCGTCGCGACACCGGTCTGCTGGACGGTGCTGCTGCCGTAGCCGTCGATCCCGACCCAGGGTGCGAACGGCGTGGCACCGGCCGTGCACGCGACGTCCGGCACGGTCCACCGCGCCGACACCGACCGGAACCCGGAGCCCGTCACGACGTAGCCCGACCAGTTCCCACCGTCCACGGAGAACGGCGGTCCGGCCGGTCCGTCCTGTCGCGCCCCCTCGGCGTGCGCCGGGACCGGTGTGAACACCACCGCGACGACGGCGAGCGCCACCAGCAGCGCACCTCTCCTCCGCTCCGCTCCGGCGGGGGTCCGGTCTGTCCGCATGCGGAACCTCCTGTCGGACGGGGTGCCGGGCCGGAGGCGTGACGCTACGGCGGACGCCGACCGAGCACAGGTACGTCCGGCCCGGCCGGGCCCGGCATCGGTCCCGGCGGGCCCCGGGACCTTCGGACGTGGCGGGCCGGGCATCCGGACCGGTCAGAGCATCGCCTCGATCTCCTCGCGGTGATGGGCCAGCGGCGTGGTCGGGAACCCGAAACGGTCCTGGTGCCGGGTCGCCGAGCCGCACCATCCGCACCGGCCGGCCGGGTCGAGCACGGCCCGCCCCTCCAGCTCGGCCCGTCGCGTGACGGCACCGTCCGGCCGGGTTCCCCGTTGCGGCCGCCCGGACCGTCCCGGCCCCGCGCGCCGCCCCGAGGAACGCAGGAACAACCAGACTGCGGCGACCGGGACGGCGACCAGCACCGCGGCGACCGCGAGCCACTGGACGACCCCGACCACGAGGCTCAGGACCACGAACGCCAGCACGACGATGCCGACGGCCTGCGCCAGCGTGAGCACGATCCTCGACACGACGACTCCCGATCCGACGAACGCTGTCGCCGCTCGGGTCGCGCCGCGGCGGCGCGGCGTTACGGCCACACGGTCTGCCCCGGTCGACCGCCGGTGTCGCCATCGGTACGCGGGCACCCGCCTCACCCGGACTCCACCACTCTTTCCAACTACATGAACGATGGTACAACTAGTACGATCGCTCAACTTCTTGTGAGGAGTCACCGTGCCGTCGACGGACGACGATCGGGCCGGGGTCCGTGAGTGGGCAGGGCTCGGCGTGCTGGCGCTGCCGACGGTCCTTCTCGGTCTCGACATCACCGCGCTCTACCTCGCGGTGCCGGCGCTGTCGTCGGATCTGCGCCCGAGCAACGTCCAGGCGTTGTGGATCATGGACGTGTACGGGTTCCTGATCGCGGGGCTGCTGATCACCATGGGGACGCTCGGTGACCGGCTCGGGCGCCGGCGTCTGCTCCTGGTGGGAGCGGGTGCGTTCGGCCTCGCGTCCGTCGCGGCAGCGTTCTCGACGTCGGCGTCGATGTTGATCGCTGCGCGTGCCGCGCTGGGGGTCGCCGGCGCGACGCTGATGCCGTCGACCCTGGCACTGATCGGGAACATGTTCCGGGACCCGCGACAGCGAAGTCTCGCCATCGGGATCTGGGCGACCATGTTCGCTCTCGGGATGGCACTGGGTCCGATCGCCGGTGGGCTCCTGCTGGAGCGCTTCTGGTGGGGATCGGTGTTCCTGCTGGCACTGCCGGTCGTCGCGATCGTGATGATCGCCGCACCCCTGCTGCTTCCCGAGTACCGCGATCCCGGTGCCGGGCGCCTCGACCTGCCGAGCGTCGGGGTCTCGCTGCTGGCGATACTGCCGGTGGTCTATGCCGTCAAGCACGGCGCCGATGCCGGCCTCGACACGACGACCTTCGTCGCGGCGACCGTGGGGGTGGTGTCCGCGGCCGTGTTCGTCCGCCGGCAGCTCAGGCTCACCGACCCGCTGCTGGATCCGGGCATGTTCCGCGCCCCGGCGTTCAGCGCGGCGCTGGTCGTGCTGCTGGTCGCGCTCGTCGGTGTCGGCGGTGCGATGTTGCTGGTCACCCGGCATCTGCAGGTGGTCGAGCAGCTCTCTCCGCTCACCACCGGGTTGTGGATGGGACCGGCCGCACTGGCGATGTTCGCGGCGGCGATCACCGCACCGCTGCTGGCACGCCGGATCCGGCCCGCCGTCATCGTCTCGACGACCCTCGGGGCCTCTGCGGCCGGCCATCTGTTGCTGAGCCGGGTCGAGGGCCCGGGCAACGTCGGGACCGTGGTGGTCGCGTTCGCGCTGGTCTACCTCGGACTCGGCGCGATCGCTGCGCTCGGCACCGATCTGGTCGTGGGGAGTGCTCCGGCCGGCAGGGCCGGCTCCGCCGCAGCCATGTCGGAGACGGTCCAGGAGCTGGGAATCGCAGTCGGCGTCGCCGTCCTCGGAAGTCTCGCCGACTCCGTCCACCGGGCCACCGTGCTCGCCGACCCCCGCGCCGAGCTGCTCGACGCCGGTACGTCGAGCCTCGCCGGAGCCGTCGCCGCCGACCTTCCACCGGCCGCACTCGATGCGGCCCGGGAGGCACAGACCGCCGGCCTGGGCGTCGTCGGAACGGTTGCCGGTGTCGCCGTCGCGGCTCTGGCGGTGATCGCCCTCGTCCTGCTGCGCGGCGTCGGCCCGATCGGGGCGGCCGGGTCCGGGACGACGGCCGGTGAGCCGCGGCGGCGTACCGGGCGGATCGATAACCTGTAGCGGTCACGAGCCCGAGGAGGTTCCCGTGCCGCGAACCACAGCGACCGCGTCGGGCGCCGACGCCTCTCCCGCCGCGCACCCGGACGGGCGGCGGGCCCGCGGCGATCGTCGTCGGACCGAGCTGATCGCGGCGACCCTGCGGGTGGTCGAGCGCGACGGCGCCGCCGGAGTCACGCACCGCGCCGTCGCCCGTGAGGCGGAGGCCCCGGCCAGCCTGGCCACCTACTACTTCGCCACTCTCGACGACCTCCTGGTCGCCGCACTGACCGACGTCTGTCGGCACTACGAGACCGTGCTGGAGTCCACTCTGGCCTCCGGCGAGGACCCGTTGACCGGGCTCGCCCGGCTGCTGTCCGAGTCGGGCACCGAGACCGGCCGCGGCCGCGCACTGGCCGAGCGCGAACTGTCGACGCTCGCTGCTCGCCGCCCCGCGCTGCGTGGCCTGGCCCATGGGTGGCGCAGGAAGGTCGCCGACATCGCCCGCACCCGCACCGACGACCCGACGGCCGTCGCGGCGCTCATCGCCGCTGCGGACGGTCTGTGTGCATCGGTCCTGCTCGCCGACGACCTTCCTGACGTCGACCACCTGCGGGGCGTCCTCGTTCACGCTCTCGGCACCGGGACCTGACGCGCGGACCGGGCGCCTCGGCCACCGCCCGAGGCGCGACACGAGATGGTGCAACCGTGGTGGCCGCCGGCCGTGCCGGCGGTGATCCAGCTCGGCGACGCGGCCCTGTGCGTGAAGCCGGTCGCCTTCGTCCGGCAGTGCCTGGTCGACGTCCGGTGAGCGGGTCTGCACCGACGAGGTGGCCCGCTCCCGCCGGGCAGCCGCCGGGCAGCCGGGCCGGCGGCCGGCCCGGCGTCCGTCAGTCCGCGGGCCGGAGGTCCGCCACCGGTGTCAACCGGAGCCTGCTCTCCGCGACCTCCTCGACCGCGTCGCGGCTGTAGGCCAGCGGGAAGGCCTCACCCGCCGCCCAGAGGTCGAGCTGGTCGGCGTAGTGCGCCGATCTCGGGTCGCCGGACTGCCCGGGTGAGTTCAGGACCAGGGTCGAGTCCCACTCCCCGACGTCGACGGCGATGCGGAAGCTGCTCCCCATCACCGCGTTGAAGGAGTCGTCGTGCCCGGCCAGGCCGACCGTGTCCCCGCTGCCGGCGCGGGGCACCGGTGGCAGCGACCGCCAGTCGTCCGGAGCTCCGGGGTCGTGGGCGAACACCGCGTGCCGTAGATCGGTGCGGTGCAGCGCTCCCCACGTCCACCCGTCGCGGTCGGGCCCGAGCAGGGTCGCGATGTCGGCGAGCGCGGCGTCGAGCGTCTCGTCGATCCCGTCGCGCAGGGTCGCGGCGTCGCCGGGGTCGGACAGGTCGAACATGCCGAGCATCCGCAGGTCCGGCCGGAGGTCGGAGAACAGCGTGTCGGCGCGGAGCAGCCGGTGACGTGCGGCCTTCGCCCGTTCCGCGTCGACGCCGAGCCGCTCCAGGCAACGGTCGGCCAGCCACGGCCGCAGGTGACGGCGCACCCACACCTGGAAGACCAGTGCCGCCCGGCTGCCGGTCGACTCGATGCCGTCCCACTCCTGCAGCGCCGCCCACTCGCCGGCGTGCCGCGGCATCCCGGTGAGCGGGGCGAGCAGGTCGAGCAGCCGCCGTCCGTGCAGGTTCGCGGCATCGCCCTGCATCCGGATGCTCGAGGTGACGTCGACCGGGGCGTCGCCGCCGAGCCAGCCGGTGAGACGCTCGTGCCGCGCGTCGGAGTACCAGTCCGTGGTGACCGTCGGCGTCCGGTCGCCGACGCCGTCCGGGAGGTTCTCCTCGTTCGACGTCGTGAACCAGCCCGAGTCCGGGTTGCGCACCCCGGGCAGCTCCTCGAGCCTGGCGAACCCGTCCCACTCGAAGCTCCCGTCCCCCGGCACCGGGAGCGCGCCGTCCCACCCGGGCCGGCGCGGCACGAGACCGCAGCCCTGCCAGCCGATGTCCCCGCCGGCGTCGGCGAACACCTGGTTGACGCCCGGCGCGCCCCACCGCCGCAGCGCACGACGGAAGGTGTCGACGTCGTCGGCGTCCTGGTACTCGAGGCTGGCCAGGTAGGGGGCCATGCCCGGCTCGAGCCAGACGGCGCGCACGGCCACGGCCGTCCGTGCACCGGTGTCGAGGTGGACGACCGGGCCGTGCCGCGAGAAGGTCAGCCGCAGGACCTCCTCCCCGCCGCCGGCGACGGCCGTGCGCTCCTCGACGACGGTGAACGCCTCCCACCCGCCGCGGTGGCGGTAGCGGGTGTCGTCGTCGGGGTGGAGTTCGTAGACGTACAGGTCCTCGTGGTCGACCGGCCAGATCGTCAGCCCGAACGCCACCCGCCCGTTGTGTCCGATGGAGACACCCGGCAGGTTCGGCTCCCCCGCACCGATGACGCTCATCCCCGGCGCCTCGAGGTGGGTCAGGTAGCGCAGTGACGGGACCGTGACCGCGCGGTGCGGGTCGTTGGCCAGCACCGGACGCCCGGTGGCCGACCGCTGCGGCGACACGACCCAGTTGTTGCTGCCGGACGGTGCGACGGCCGCGCCGGCGCCGGGAAGGCCGGCGAGGTCGGCGGGGGCGAAGGCGAGCCGGTACACGTCGAGCACGGAGTCGTCGAGGTGCTGCAGCGCCGCGGGATCGGGCACGCCGAGTTCGGTGTGCGGCTCGCGGATCGAGCGGAGCTCCTCGGCCGCGGCACCGAGGTCGCGGACCGTGAGGGCCCGGGCCAGCTCCTGCTCGGCGTTGTAGAGCAGGCCGTGCGTGCGGATCCGGACGACGTCCTCGGGCTCCCAGCGCGCCGGCCGGTGACCGAGCGCGGCGAACTCCGGCGGCAGCCGCTCCCCGGGATCCTGCGACGCCCACTCCACGTAGGCGTTGACGCCGGTGACGAACGCGGTGACGACGTCACGGGTGCCGGTGCCGTAGGCGAGCCACTCGGCCCGCATGTCCCCCCGGTACAGGAACAACCGGGTCGCCCGGTCCTGCGCGAGGAAACGGGGACCGAAGACCTCCGACAGCCTGCCCAGCCCGCGGCGCCGCCACAGGTCGATCTGGAAGAGCCGGTCGCGGGCCGCCTGGAAGCCCTGGGCCAGGTAGGCGTCGTGCCGGTCCGTGGCGTAGACGTGCGGGACCCCCCAGCGGTCGAGGACCACCTCGACGTCGCCGTGCAGGCCCGCGACGGGGCGGGACTCGGACGGGACGGTCGCCACGGCTCAGGCCCAGCCGGAGTCGGCCGGTGCCGGCTCGACCCCACGGACGTCGGGGAGTGCGAACTTCGCCTCGTCGGTCTCGTCGTCGACCCAGGCGCGGGCGATCTCCTCGATGGTGGCGAACCAGACCCCGTCGTGGCCGCTGATGTGGTCGACCAGCTTCTCGTACCAGAGCATGTGGTGCGCCTGGCCGATGATCTGCGGGTGGACGCAGGTCGCGAAGACCGGGTTCGTCTCGTGCGCGTAGCCGTAGTCGAAGATGTCCTTCCACCGGTTGAAGATCGTGTCCGAGTCCTGCATGCCGGCCTGGGCACCGGTGTAGGCCAGCGGCGGGAAGTCGTCGAGGTACCAGTTGACCGGGACCTCCAGGACCCGGCTCGCCCGCCCCGCGACGTTGCCCTGCTCCCAGCGGACCTGCCAGCGCTGCGGGTGGTACGGGTGGAAGTCCCGGCCCATCAGGCTGGTGTCGTAGATCAGCCCCGAGTCCTCGATGATGTCCAGTGTGGACTCGCTGTAGTCCCAGTACGGGGACCGGTAGCCCACCGGCCGGATGCCCAGGACCTTCTTGAACGTCGCGAAGGCCAGGTCGACCAGGCGGCGCTCGGTGTCGCCGGAGATCATCGTGGGGTTCTCGTGGTAGTAGCCGTGGTGGCCGAACTCGTGGCCGTCGTCGAGGATCTTCTTGCACCACCCGGGGAACGTGTCGATCGAGTGGCCCGGGGTGAACCAGGTCGTGCGGACCCCGTAGCGCTTGTAGAGCGAGAGCAGCCGCGGGACGCCCACCTCCGCGCCGAACTCGCCACGCGACATGGACGCCGGGGTCGGCCGGTTGAACGCGCCGAGCCAGAGGCACTGGGCGTCGAAGTCGGTGCCGAGGTTGACGGCGATCTTCTTCCCCGGGGGGAGCTGCAGATGTCCCATGACATCTCCGATCGATTCGAGTCCGATGGTCGGTCCACGGGCCCGCCGGCGGGGATGCACCCGCTCGCCGGCGAGCTCGGTGGGCACACGCTAGGAACGGCCCGCCGGCCCGCCATCGTCAGATGTACGTAGCGGTCGGCGGCCGGTGACCCATCGCCGGATCCGCATCGGTACGGCATGCTCGGAGGACACACAGGCGTGCCGCCGCGTCCCCGGGCCGCCACGAGGAGGTGCCCCGATGACGTCACCGGACGGTGCTCCGGCGCGCCCCTCGGCGTGGTCGGGGAACGCCTTCACCGTGCAGGTGCGCCCGGACGGCCGGCTCGGCCTCGCCGACCGCGGTGACCACGCCGACGTCCCTGCGGACCTGCGCCGAGCGGCGGGCGCGATGGGGCGCGCCGGTCTGGAGCACTGCCGCTTCCACTGGCGGTCGCCGGTCTCCGGCCTGTTCTGCCGGGTCACGCTGACCGCCCGCACCGAGTCCGGCTTCGACCACGTCGAGCTGAGCGGCGACCCGGTGGAGCGGCTCCCCGCCGGGCTGTCCGCACGCGAGCTGGAGATCCTGACGATGCTCGTCGTCGGGCCGTCCAACGCCGAGATCGCCGGCGAGCTCCGCATCACCCAGCGCACCGCCGCCACGCACGTCACGCACCTGATGCAGAAGCTCGGCACCCCGACGCGCACGGCGGCCGCCACCTACGCGCTGGACACCGGGCTGCTCTGCGTGCCCCTCCCCGGGTCTCCGGCCCGCTACGCGGACCTGTCGCTCGGCCGGCTGCTCGCGGCCGCGGCGGCAGGCCCCGAGCAGCGACACCGGCAACCCCGCCTGCCACGACCGCGCCGGGAGCTGGTCGTCGGCGCCGCCCTGCCGCTGTCCGGCACGGGCAGCGACGACGGCCGCGAGATGGTCAACGGGCTGCGGCTCGCGATCGAGGAGCTCAACGCCGCCGGGGGTGTCCGCGGACGCCGGATCCGCGCGTCGGTCCACGACGTCGAGGTGACCAGCCCCGCGTCGGTCCGGACCGCCTTCGCGTCGCTGCTGCGCGACGGCGTCGACGTCCTCACCTCCGGCTACCTCGCCGGGCAGGAGATCGGGCACGAGACGGCCGCGGACAGCGGGGTGCCCTACCTGCACGCCGCCACCAGCGGCGCGATGGAACGGATGGTGCGCGACGACCACGCCCGCTTCAGCCGGATCTTCCAGGTGTGCGCCAGCGACACCGAGTACGCGCCACGGTTCGTCTCGTTCATGACCTCGCTCCGGGACCGGGGCCGGTGGGGCCACACCGCGGACCGGCTCGCGATCGTCGTCCGGGACTGGCACGGCGTCGACTTCGGCATCGACCGGGCCCGGGCGGTCGCCGAACGCGAGAACTGGACGCTCGACGTCGTCCCGGTCGGCGGGGCACCGGGCGGCGACGGCTGGGCCGGTGCCGTCGCGACCGCCGTGCGGGCGCCCACCGCGGCGGTCATGATCGGCAGCTTCTTCGTCGACGACTCCGTCGCCGCCGTCACCGCGCTGCACGAGCTGGGCTCCACCGCGCTCCCCTACGCGATCTACGCCCCGTCGGTGCCCGCCTTCCGTCACCGGCTCGGACCGCTGGCCGAGGGCGTCGTGTGGGCCACCACCACCGGCACCTACTCCGACGGTGCCGGACGGGCCTTCGCCCGTCGCTACACCGACCGGTTCGGGGTCGTCCCGGGGCGCTCGCACGCCGGGCTCGCCTACGACCGGATGCAGCGCATCGCGCGGGCCTGGAACTCGTGCGGCGACGTCACCGACGCCGACGGGATCGCCGCCCACCTGCGGACCGAGCCCTACCGCGGGGTCAACGGCACCTACAACTTCGACACCCCCGGCCAGGCCGCGCTGGGCACACCCGACCACGGTGACCCGTCGCTGGCCCAGCCGCAGCTGCTCTACCAGATCCAGGACGGCCGGCAGGTGATCATCCGTGGCGGCCCGTTCCGCACCGGCGGGTTCCGGATGCCCGCGACCGTGCCGGGCCGTCCCGGCGGCCGATGAGGGCGCGTCCGGCCGAGGCGTGTGCCCGCGGCTACCGGTCGACGGTCCAGCCGACCCGCTGTGCCCATCCCTCCGCGCGACGGGTGATGTCGGCGATCAGCGGGCCCTTCGCGTCGGCGTAGGCGTTCATGTCCGCCCACTCGCGTCCGGCGAGATCGAGCTTCAGCGCGGCGTACGCGGCGCGGTCCCGCCGGTCGGCACGGAGCCGGTCGCGGAAGAGCAGGTGCCGGCGCTCCCAGTCGCTCCCGGCCGGGCAGACGTGCACGTGCACGTCGCGCTCGGCGGTCCGGACGAGCCGGTGGCCCGGCTCCCGCACCCGCAGCAGGTATCCCGCACGCTCGAACGCCGGCAGGTACGACGGCTCGTCGTCCACGTCGGGCACGCTGAGATCGATGTCGACGATCGGCTTGGCGGCGAGACCGGGGACCGCCGTGGAGCCGACGTGGTCGACCCGCCGGGCGACCGCTCCCACCGCGGCCACGATCCGGCGGCGCTCGGCCTCGAACCTCACCGGCCACCCCGGGTCGTACGGGACGACCACGATGTCCCGTTTCTCGACTCCACCGATCAGCTCGGGTCCGCTCGCCACACCCGTGAGGATCCCAGCGGGCCCCGGACCGGCGACCGCACCCCTGGCGGTCGTGCCTCGGAGAGGGTTCAGCTCGTCGCGAGCACACCGGTGACGGCTGCGCGGACGACGTCCGGTGCCTCGTGGGTCACGAGCGCGCCCGCACCGGGGACCACCCGCACCGCCGAACCCATCAGGGCGGCGACGGGTCGCCCCAGCCGCCCGGCCGTCCACATCGGGTCCCGCTCCCCCACCAGCACGACGTGCGGGACGTCCCGCCAGTCGCGCAGCACCGCGTTCGGCAGCAGTGCCGGAGGGCCGCTCGGCCACACCGCGGTACCGGTGAGCGCCGTCCACTCGACGAGGGTGTCGTGGTCGTCCGGCACCCGGTCGCCGTACAGCGGCCGCAGGACCCGCTCGGCGCTGCGCCCCGACGGTGCCAGCTCGTGTCGCAGGACCCTCAGCTCGAAGGCGAGGTCGCCCGGGTACTCGTCGATCCCCGCCGGGGCGACCGCCACCAGCCCGGCGATCCGCCCGGTCCGGGCGCACAACCCGACCGTCGCCCCCAGGCCGTCACCGACCACGACGACCGGCCCGTCAGCGACCGCCTCGACGACCTCGTCGACCCAGTGGCCGTAGCGCCGCACGAGGTCCCCGTGCGGTCGCCGGTCGTGCGAGAGGCCCGGCTCCCCGGGCAGGTCGACGGTCACGACACGATGCCCCGTGGCGAGCTCGGCGACCAGCGGATCGAGGACCGCGGCGCACTCTCCCGCGGCCGGGAGCACGACGACCGTGGGTCCGGCCGATCCGGAGAGCGTGACGTGGGTGGTGCCGAGGCTCGTCGGCAGCTCGGTACGTCCCGCGACGTGGTCCTGTCCGTCGAGCCGCGCACGGCACCAGGCACGGACGGTCCCGCGTGCCCGGTCGTCCCCGTAGATCGACATGGCGTCGTCCCTCCTCTCGTCGACGGCGCCGCGGCGGACGAGCCGGCCGGTGGCGACGTCGGGCAGCGTGGCGTCAGTGGATCCGGGCCGGGGTCCCGCGATCGGCGTCGACGGTCCTCGGGATCGTGCGGAAGGCGACGATCGCGGCGGCGAACGTGACGGCCGCGGCGATCAGCGAGGTCGTCTGCATCGCCTCGGTGAACGCGGCCCGGGCCGTGTCCAGGACGGGTGATCCCGGCTCCAGGACCGACGTCGCCGACGCCAGGGAGTCGGTCACCGCCGCGCGCTGCTGCGGATCCAGCCCGGCCGGGAGCGACAGCCCCGCCCGGTACACCAGGGACACGACCGAGCCCAGGATCGCGATGCCCGTCGCCACCCCCAGCTCGAGCGCGGTCTCCGCGATCGCCGAGGCGGCACCGGCCTTGCGCGGCGGCACCGCCGAGACCACCGCGTCGGTCGTGAGCGTCTGCGCCAGCCCGACGCCGAGCCCCACCGGGACCAGCGCCAGCGCCAGCCACACGTAGCCGGTGGCGCCCTCCGCCACCGCGACCGCGACCAGCCCCACGCTCACCAGCAGCAGGCCCACCGCGATCGCGGGTCCCAGGCCGAGGCGGCGCAGGACCCGGCCGACCAGCACCACGACCGCGATCGCGGACAGCGTCGTCGGCAGCTCGGCGAGGCCCGCCTGCAGCGGGCTGAACCCCCGCGCCAGCTGCAGGTACTGGGAGAAGAAGAACAGCAGCCCGGTCAGCGCGAACACGGCCATGAACCCGGCGAAGACCGACCCGCTGAACGCCCGGTGCGCGAACAGCGACACGTCGATCAACGGGCTCTCCAGCCGCCGCTGCCGCCGCACGAACACCACGCCCGCCGTGATCCCGGCGAGCAGCGCGACACCGCCGGCGACGTCGATCCCGCTCGCGACCGTGTGCTTGACCGCCCAGACGACCGGGACGATCGCCCCCAGCGACAGCGCAGCCGACACCAGGTCGAACCGGCCCGGTGCGGGGTCACGCGACTCGGGCAGCAGCCACGCACCGCCCACGATCAGCACCGCCATGATCGGGACGTTGATCAGGAACACCGCCCCCCAGGAGAAGAACTCCAGCAGCGCCCCGCCCACCAGCGGCCCGAGCGCGGCCCCGCCCCCGGCAGCGGCCGACCAGACCGCGATCGCCCGCGTGCGCTCGGCCGGGTCCGGGAACACGCTGCGGATCAGCGACAGCGTCGACGGCATCAGGGTCGCGCCGGCGACGCCGAGCAGCAGCCGCGCCGCGATCAGCATCTCCGCGCTCGTCGACAGCGCGGCCAGCAGGGACGCGATCCCGAACGCCGCCGAGCCGATCAGCAGCAGCCGCCTGCGTCCGATCCGGTCGGCCAGCGACCCCATGACGATCAGCAGCCCGGCCAGGGCCAGCGAGTAGACGTCACCGATCCAGAGGATCTGGTTCGCGGTCGGCGCGAGATCGGCCGTCAGTGCGGGCACCGCCAGGTAGAGCACCGTGTTGTCGATCGCGAGCACGAGCACGGCGACCGCCAGGACCGCCAGCGCCGCCCACCGGCGGCGCGGCGACAGACCGCGACCGGGCGCGGTGACATCGAGGGACATGACCAAAACTGTACCGACTGGTCGGACCAGTATCGACGGTATTCCGGTGTGACGCCGCCCCACCGGGACGCAGGAGGAAGGATGGACCCATGGGCCGCACGACCGGACGCTCACCCGAGGACACCCGCCGACTCGTGCTCGACGCGGCCGACCGGGTCATCCGCAGGCACGGGATCGGGGCGACGCTCGACGTCATCGCCCGCGACGCCGGCGTCTCCAAGGGTGGTCTCGTCTACCACTTCGCGAGCAAGGAGGCGTTGCTCGTCGCACTCGCCCAGGAGCACCTCGACGCGTTCCGCGACGACGTCCTCGCCCGGACCGCCGAGCCCGACGGCACCCCGGGGCGGCTCACCCGGGCCTACGTCCGCGCCAGCATGGTCGACGTCGACGGCGACGACGCCCGCGAGCGGTTCAGCCTGATCGCGCAGCTGCTCACGGTCCCCGCTGTGCTGGAGCTGGCCCGCGACGACGAGCGCCGCTGGCAGCGCGACATGGACGCCGACGGCGTGCCGGCCGCGACCCAGACCCTCGTCGTCGCCGCCGCGGACGGGGTCGGTGGTCCTCCGTTGTGGGCGTCCGAACTGGACCCCGCGGTGCGGGACCAGCTGGAGACCGACCTCATCGCCCTGGTCGACGCCGCGGTGCGGCCGGACCCGGGATGAGGCCGCACCGCCCCGCCGACGACCGCCTCGGGTGCACCGAGCGTGCCCCCGGCGGCGCGGCCGGCTACTCGGACGGCTCGGCGCCGGCCGTCCGCACACCCCCGATGTTGTAGGCGTGCAGCCGGTCGAGCGCCCCGGACCGGTCGACGACGGTCAACGTCGCCGGACCGACCGGGACGAGCTTCTCCGGTGGCAGCCCCACCAGGTGCCGCAGGACGATGCGGATCGGGCCGCCGTGGGAGACGACGACCGTCGTCCCCTCCCCGGGGAGATCGGCCAGCCCGGCGAGCACCCGCTCGGTCAGTTCGGCGAACGACTCCCCGCCCGGGGGCGCGGCCCGGCCCGCGCGCCACTCCGCGTACCGGTCGGCAGGCAGGTCCGGGACCGACCGCCCGGTCCACTCCCCGAGGTGCGCCTCCCGCCAGCGGGCGTCGGTCCCGGCGGTGGGCAGGCCGAGCAGCTCGGCCGTCTCCCGGGTGCGGCCCAGCGGCGAGACGACGACGTGGTCGGCCCCGTGGACGTCCAGCACCGGACGGAGGGCGCGCACGCCCGCGCGGCCGCTGTCGGACATCGGTACGTCGGCGTCGCCCTGCAGCCGGTGGCCGGCGTTCCACGCGGTCTCGCCGTGCCGCACCAGCACCAGTCTCACGACGCGATCCGCAGGCCGGTCACCGCGTCGAAGAGACGGTCCGGCCGGTCCGGCACCAGGACCCGTAGCGGGTCACCGGGACCGGCGGCCGGGACCTCGTCGGTGACGACCGACAGCCGGGTCCCCTGGTGGAACCCGGTGACGACCACGCGCCCGGCGAGCGGTGTGGCCTCGGCGAACTCGACGGGCAACGCCGGTCCGGCAGCGTCGACCGGACCGAGACGGAGCGACTCCGGCCGGTACATGGCCCGCACCGCCGCGCCGGGCCCGACCGGGCCCGCCGGCCCGAGGTCGACGCCGCCCCGGTCCAGCCGCCCGTCCACCGCGACGGCGTCGAGGACGTTCGCCGCGGGAGTGCCCATGAACGTCGCGACGAAGTCGGTGGCGGGATCGTCGAGCAGCGCCGAGGGCGGCCCGAACTGTTCGATGCGGCCGTCGCGCATCAGGGCGACGTGGGTGGCCATCGTCAGTGCCTCGATCTGGTCGTGGGTGACGTAGACGCTGGTCGCCCCGGTCGACCGGTGCACGCGGAGCAGCTCCGCGCGGGTCTCCACACGCATCTTGGCATCCAGGTTGGACAGTGGTTCGTCGAACAGGAGGACGGACGGGCGGGTTCCGATCATCCGTGCGATCGCGACGCGCTGCTGCTGTCCACCGGAGATCTCGCCCGGGTAGCGGTCGGCGAGCGGGCCGATCGCGAGCAGCTCCAGCACCTCGTCCACCCGGGCGTCGCGCTCCGCGGCGGGCGTCCTGGCCACGGTCAGCGGCCAGGCGACGTTGGCCCGCACGGTCATGTGCGGCCAGAGGGCGTAGCTCTGGAAGACGAGGCCCGCGTCGCGCCGGCCCGGCGGGACGACCCCGCCGGGTCCCGCGACGACCCGGTCGCCGAACCGGATCTCGCCTGCGGTCGGGTCCTCGAGCCCGGCGAGCATGCGCAGCGTCGTGGTCTTGCCGCAGCCCGACGGTCCGAGCAGGACCAGGAACGCACCGTCGGGCACCTCCAGGTCGATGCCGTCGACGGCCGGCACACCGCCGAACCTCTTGCCGATCCCGGTCAGCCTGATCCCGCTCATCCGGTCTCCTCCCACGGTCGTGCGGTGCGCTCGAGCCTGCGGGCGAGCACGGTGGCCCCGACCGAGAGCACGACGATGATCACTGTGATGGCGTTGGCGAACTGGGCGAAGCCCTCGGCGGCGTAGCGGTAGGTCAGCACCGACAGCAGCGGCAGGGCCGGCGTCACCAGCAGGACCACCAGCGACAGGTCCCGCACGATGTTGACGAAGACGAGCGCCGCCCCGGCCAGCAGCCCGCGTGCCGCCAGCGGCACCACGATCCGTGCGCCGCGGCGGGCCAGCCCGGCACCCGCCATGACGGCGGCCTCCTCGACGTCCGGCGAGATCTGCCCGACGGCGCTGCGACCCGCCTGCGCGGCGAACGGCAACGTGTACGCCGTCCCGGCGATCACCAACAGCGCGAACGTCCCGTACAGCGCGGGCAGCGGGCCGACCGGGCGTCCGAACTGGGCGATGAACGCGGCGCCGAGCGCGATGCCCGGCACCAGGAACGGGAGGTAGGACAGCAGCGCCAGCGCCCCGGTCACCGGCCGGGCGCCACGCAGCCGGACCCCGACGTAGCCGACGGCCGTGCCCAGCACGGTCGCGGCGAGCGCCACCGCGAGCCCGAGCCCGACGGTGGTCAGGACCGCCTCGACGATCTGCGGGTCGCGCAGCACCCCGCGCTGCCCCTGGGCGAACGCCGGGTCCGAGGCGCCCGTCCAGAAGTGCAGCGTGAAGCCGCCGGTGAACGAGTTGGTGCGCCGGGCGAAGCTGGTCGCGAGGAGCACCAGGCCGGGCAGCACGCTGGTGGCCAGGCACAGCCCGACCGCGGCGGCCGTCAGCGGCACCCGCCAGGGTCCGAGCCCGACGAGCGTCCGCCGTCCGCCCTTGCCGCCGATGGTGGCGTAGGAGCGCCGGCCACCGACGACCCGGTTGCCGGCGAGGAGGATCGTCGCCGCGACCGCGACGAGCACGATCGAGAGCACGTAGCCGCGCTCGACCTGACCCGTGACGACGGCGCCGTGCAGGCGGGTGGACAGCGTGTGGAACCGGACGGGCAGCCCCAGCAGCGCCGGCGAGGCGAAGTTGCCGACCCCCTCGGCGAACGCCAGCAGCCCGCCGGAGAGCAGGGCCGGCGCGACCACGGGCAGCGCGATCGAGCGGGCGATGCGGAGACGCCCGGCACCGGTCATCGCCGCCGCCTCCATCAGCTCGCCGTTGACCGTCGCGAGCGCGGCGGCGGCGAGCAGGAACGACAGCGAGAAGTAGTGCGCCACGAGCGTCGCGGCCACCGGCACCGGTCCCCACGCCAGCCAGTCCGGCACGGCGACACCGAGATCGGCCAGCACACCGACCCGGCCGCCGACGAGGTCGTTGCGGAACACCGTCTCCCAGGCCAGCGCCAGCGCGAAGCTGGGCAGCGCGAACGGGACGGTGGCCAGCAGGCCGATGGTGCGCCGGAACGGGACGTCGGTCATCACGACGAGCCACGCCAGCCCGCCGCCGAGCAGCACCGACCCGGCGGCGGTCGCGGTACCGATCAGCAGCGAGTTCCCCAGGGGCTCCCACAGCAGACTGCCCGCCAGCCGGCCGGTCAGGACGTCGGACCATGCCTCGCGACCGGTCGGGCGGAGTGTGGACGCGACCAGCCCCACCATCGGGACGACGACGAGCACGGTGAGGACGGCGGCCACGAGCGTCCCGAGCCGGGCGACCGGATCGGTGACCAGCCGGCGCAGGAGGCCGGCCGCCGGCGGGCCCGGTGGAGGCGGTGCTCCCGGTGGGGCGAGGGTGGGCGCGGTCATCCGAGGGTGAGGATCAGGTCGGCCACGTCGCCGCGACGGCCGGCGACCACGGCGGGATCGATCGTCCAGGCACCCAGCTCGGCGAGCGGCACCGCCCCGGACGGCGGGACGACGTCGGTGCGGGTCGGGTAGTCCCCCGGCACGTAGAAGGGCGCGAACCCGGGGCCGCCGTCCGGCGAGCCGTCGCCCATGAGGAAGTCGACGAGCAGCCGCGCGGCAGCCGGGTGCGCGGCGTCCGGGGTGACCCCGAGCAGGGCGGGGAACGCGATCCCCGGGGCCGGGGCCACCCCGGTCGCGGCCTGGAGCGCGCGGTTCTCGTCCTCGTTGTCGCGGCGGTCGGAGTAGGTCGTGAAACCGACCGGCGGGTCCTGCTGGCCGCGCGCACCCACGGCGGCGTTCACCTCGTCGGTGTCCCCGACCAGCACGACGTCGTTGGCGTAGAGGTCGGCGATCCACTGCTCCCCCGCCGACCCGATACCGTCGCCGAGGACGACCGGGCCACCGCGCAGCGCCCGGTGCGCCTCGTCCATCTCGGGCGAGCGCAGGACGACCTCGGTCATGAGGTCGAGGTAGTCGCCACGGACCTGCGGGTCGACCATCACGACCCGGCCCCGCCACTGCGGGTCGGTCAGCTCCCAGAGGTTGGTCACCGGCGGGCCGGCGGGGTGCGCCTCCTCGTTGTACATGAGCGTCTTGGTCGACAGCCTGCTCGCGAGCAACGGCTCCCGGAACCGGTCCGGCACCGAGCCGGCGATCCGGGGCGGCACGTAGTTGCGGACCGTGCCTTCGGCGAGCAGCTCGTCGAGCACGACGGGCGCGTCGGACAGGTACGCGACGTCCGCGCCCGGGCTGCCGGCCTCGGCCTCCGCCCGGATCCGGGCGATCTGCTCGGTGGAGGAGATGTCGGTGGCGAGCAGGTCGACACCCGGGTAGGTGCGTTCGAACTCGGCCTCCACCTGCGCGATCCGGCTGGTGAAGGAGTACACGACGACCTGCCCCTCCTGCCGCGCCCGTTCGACGAGCTCGGCGGTCGGGGCGGTGTCGAGCGGGTCGGGCGCGGCCGGGGCCGGTGCGCCGGTGTCCGGGACCCCGCCACCGCAGGCGGTGAGGGTCAGGCACAGGACGGCGGTGGCTGCCAGGGTGCGGGCGAGGAGCTGCGACATGGGGTTCTCCGCGTGCGGTGAGGGTGTCAGGAGTCGAAGCGGTCGAGCAGGTCGTCGAGCCTCCGCAGCGCTGCGGTGGTGCGGTCCTCGGCGAGCCGGGCGATGCCGAGGACGAGTGCGTTCACCACGGCCATCGGCGCGGTGAGGGACTGGAACTCGCGCCCGCTGCCCCGCGGTGCGACGAGCACCGTGGGCGATCCGCCGCCCGCACCCCCGAGGACGTCGGTCAGCAGCACCACCGGGGTCCCGATCTCCTCGGCGGTGGCCAGCAGCGGGGGCAGGGTGCGGGGCGCGCGGCGGAAGGCCAGTGCGACCACGAGGTCGCCGGGGTCGAGCGAGATCAGCTCCTCGGCCAGGTCCCGGTCCGAGCCCGGCAGCTCGACGACCGGCAGGCCGAAGCGGCGCAACCGCCGGACCAGCATCCCGCCGAGCACGGTGGCGTTGCCCCGGGCGTAGACGAGGGTGCGGCGCGCGGCGAGGATCCGGCCGGCGACGTCGTCGATCTCCGCACCGCCGACGGCGCGCGGGAGCGCCCGCAGCGCGTCCGCCTCGTCCTCGACGAGGTCGGCCAGCACGTCGTCGGAGCGGTCCAGCCTGCGGCGCACCCGCTCGGCCGCGTCCGTCCCGACGACCAGCTCGGACTGGAACGCCGACCGCAGCTGCGGGTAGCCGGTGTAGCCGAGCTTCTTCGCCAGCCTGGTCGCCGCCGCCACGTGCACGCCCGCGCGTCCGGCCACCTGCTCGGCGGGGAGGAACGCCGCCTCGGTCGGATGCGACAGCAGGACGTCCACGACGGCGAGATCGGCCGGTGAGAGGCGGGATCGGTTCTCGTCGATGACGGCACGGAGCGACACGCGGGAGACGCTAGCTGCACGATGTCTTGCAGACAGGGCACTACTTGCAAACTACTTCGCAACGGTAGGTGAACCGGCGGGGTGGACGGTCCCTCCGGAGTCACCACGACCGCGATGCGGCGCTACCGGGCGACGTCAGGGACGGCGACGACGGGCCGTCATCCGCGACCGGCTCCCGCATCGGTCGCCGCCAGGTACGCGTGCACCATCGGGACGACCGAGGCACCCTCCCCCGACGCCGAGGTGACCCGCTTCATCGAGCCCGCACGGACGTCACCGACGGCGAGGACCCCGGGGACGCTCGTGGCGAGGTCGGCCGGGGGCCGGCCGTCGACCCAGTACTCGGTGGGCAGGTCCCGGCCGGTGCGGACGAACCCCCGGCCGTCGCGGTCGATCTCCGGCGGGAGCCAGTCGCCGTGCGGGTCGGCACCGAGCAGGAGGTAGAGCCCCCGCACCTCGCGCCGGGTGGTCTCGCCGGTGTCGAGGTGGCGGAGCGCGACCCAGGACAGGGCACCCCGCTCGTCGGTCCCGCCGTCGACGACCTGGCTGCGCGTGACGATCCCGATCCGCGGGTGGGACTCGATCTCGCGCAGCAGGTAGTCGGACATGGTGTCGGCGAGTCCCCCGCGACGCACGACCACGGTGACCGAGGCGGCGAAGCGCGCCAGGTGGATGGCCGCCTGGCCGGCGGAGTTCCCGCCGCCGACGACGACGGCCTCGTGGCCGGTGGTGTCGCGGGCGGTGCTGATCGCGGCGCCGTACTGCACGCCCCGTCCCACCAGCCGTTCGAGGGAGTCGACCCCGAGCGTCCGGTAGGCGACACCGCAGGCGAGGACGACGGCGCGGGCGCGGACCTCACCGCCGGTGGTGTGCAGGGTGTGGAGCCCGTCGGCACCGCGGACGAGCCCCCGCACCTCCCAGCCGACGCGGAAACGCGCACCGAAGCGGCTCGCCTGGGTCCGTGCGCGCTGCGCGAGGCGCATGCCGGAGATGCCGCGCGGGAACCCGAGATAGTTGCGGATCATCGAGCTGGTGCCGGCCTGACTGCCGACGGCGTCGGTGTCGAGCACGACCGTGGTGAGGCCCTCGCTGGCCCCGTAGACGGCGGCGGCCAGCCCGCCGGGACCGGCCCCGACGACCGCCAGGTCGACGGTGTCGGTGATGTCGCCGGGCGCCCCGTAGAGCAGGGCCGCGACGTCCGCCGGGGCGCTCGGCACGATCGGTGGCTGGTCGAAGACCTGGACCAGGGGGTAACCGACCGTGCCGCCGGTCGCGGTGCAGGCGGCGCGGACGGCCCGGCCGGCGTCGCTGTCGGGCGACACGACCTCGGTGGGCATCCCCATGCGTTCGGTGAGCTCGCGGACGGCAGCGGTCAGGGGATCGGCGCCGGGGTCCACGATCCGGATCAGCGCGACCTCGGGATCGGCGGTCGTGGCGCCCCAGTCGGACAGCAGCTCGGTGAGCGCGATGTGGAACTCCTCGTCCCGTGGGCCGCGTGGCATGAGCAGGTAGGCGTCGAACACACCGGCGCCCAGGGCCGCACGCAGGCCCCGCTCCGACGTGCGGAGCTCGGCCATGAACTGCTCGTAGGGCGGGGCGAGCACCCGCCGCGCCGCAGGCACCCGGGCTCGCCAGGCGGTGAAGGCCGCGAGCGCATCGGCGTCGGGCAGCTCGCCGTCCTGCACGATCATCGCCACCTGGGCACCCGCGGCGGTGATCTCGTCGACGACGGCGAGGACCCCGACCGAGGACCCCGCGACGCGCACGTCGTAGTCGTGTTCGTAGCGGCGCAGCGGGACACGCAGTGCCTCGGCGTGCTCGGCAGAGGCGATCACGACGGCGGGGACGGGCATGTCGATCTCCTTCACGGACGCGACCGGTGTCCGGCGACGACCGTACCGTGGGACGGGACGGTCCCGTATCGTCGCGTCCGGATCCCGTCCACGACCAGCACCTCCGTGAAGGAGATCGACATGCCCGCGACACCGCCGCTCGCCCTCGACCGCTACATCGCCGCGACCGACCGGGCCGTCGCCGACGACGGTGCCCTCGACGACCTCCTCGACGTCTTCGCCCCCGACGCCGTGGTGCAGCTCGACGACGTCCCCGTCCGCGGCCGCGACGCCCTGCGCGAGCTGTACCGGGACTTCGTCACCGTCCACGTCGAGGCCACGCACTACTGGAACACCAGGGTCCTCGCCGACGGCCGGGAGGAGGCGACGTGGGCGTGCGCGGCGCGGGTCGCCGACGGCTCCGTCGTCACGGCGGCCGGGGTCGAGTGCGCGACCGTCGGACCGGACGGCCGCATCGTGTCGCTGCGGAACGAGTTCACCCGCCGGCCCGCCTGACCGGGCCACGGGAGCGGACGGTCCCGCCCCGGCCGGGCACGCCGGGCGCCGACGGCCGGGCGTCCCGTCGTGGCGTGCCGACGTCGTCGCGCAGGGCCGCGGCCACGCCGTGGCCATGCCCTCCGTGCCCGTCGCTCCTGCCGCCGCCCGGAACCGGCGGGTCGGGCTCCCTCCGCAACCGGCGCGACCGGACACCTTCACATTGCATCCATTACTGGCTACATTGCATCGCACCTGAGTGAAGGAGAGCCGTGAGTTCCTACCCACCCACCCCCGGCGACACCCTGATCTTCGAGAACGACCGGGTGCGCGTGTGGTCGATGACCCTCGAGGCCGACGGAGGGATGTTCGACTTCCACCAGCACCACCACGACCACCTGGTGATCTGGCCGGACGCCGGCGAGGCGGAGGCTCAGGAGCTCGGCGACGACACCTGGCCGGTGCGCCAGTCGGCCGAGCCGGGCTTCTGCATGTTCAAGACCGTCGGGTCGGGCGGACCGATGACCCCGCACCGGATCCGGAACGCCGGCTCCACGGCGGTCACCCACTACGTCGTCGAGCTGATCGGCGAGGAGTCCCCGAGCCCGGTGACCCTCGACGCGCAGACCAACGACCGCGGCCGCATCAGCCACCCGGGCCTGTCGACCGCCGGGCCCGACGATCCCCCGTCCTGATCGGAGCGCTCGGATGAAGGTACTGATCTGCGGCGCCGCCATGGCGGGACTCTCGGCCGCCTACTGGTTCGCCCGCCTCGGCCACGACGTGGCCGTCGTCGAACGGGCGCCGGGGATCCGGCGGGGCGGCGCACCGATCGACGTCCGCGGCCCCGCACTCGACACCGCCCGGCGGATGGGGATCCTCGACCGGATCCGCGCCGAGCAGATCCGGCCCCCCGCCCCGTACGACGTCGTGGGTGCCGACGGCGCCGTCCGGGGCCGGTTCGCCATCGCCTGGTTCGGCAACGAGAGCCCGGACGACGTCGAGATCGGCCGCGACCGGCTCGGCGCCGCCCTCCGGGACGCCGTCGACTCCCTCGGCTCGCGCGCCCGCCTGGTCTTCGGCACCGAGATCACCGGGATCGTCCAGGACGAGGACGGCGTCACCGTCACGACACCGGCGTCGGCCGAGCGGTACGACCTCGTCGTCGGCGCGGACGGACTCCACTCCGCGGTGCGCCGGATGGTCTTCGGCGAGGAGGAGAGGTTCGTCCGTCACCTGGGCCTCTACGTCGCCCTGGTGTCCCTGGACCCCCGGCGACGGTGGGCCCCGGGCATGTACAGCGCCCCGGGACGGACGGCGTTCGTCCGCGACGACACCGACCGTCCGCTCGGGATGACGATGTTCCGGAGTCCACGGCTGAGCTACGACGTCCACGACCTCGCCGCGCAGCGGGACATCGTCTGCGACGTCCTCGCCGGCGACGACGCCTGGCAGATGCCCCGACTGCGGGAGTCGCTGCGGGACCCGGACTCCCCCGGCTTCTACTTCGACTCGATCAGCCAGACCCGGATGGCCTCCTGGCACCGTGGACGGGTCGCACTCGTCGGCGACGCCGCACACTGTGCCGCGCTGCTCTCCGGCATGGGCACCAGCCTGGCCATGACCGGGGCACGGTTCCTGGCCGAGGCCGTGACCCGGTCCCCTGACGACCTCGCCGCCGCCCTCGCCGAGTACGAGACGCACCAGCGCCCGCTGGTCGAGCGTGCCCAGGACGGCGTCGACGGCAACAGCAACATCATGGTCCCCGCGACCGAGACCGACCTCGGACGACGGGACGCCCTGCTGCGGCGGGCCGAGGCGGCCGCCGGGGCTGCACCGGGCGGTGCGCGGTGACGGCCACGAGCGGGACCACCGCGGGACAGCTGCGCAAGGGAGCCGTCGGGGCGCCCGGCATGGTGTTCATGGTGGTCGCCGCGACGGCGCCGCTGACGGCGATGTCGTCGAACATCTCGCTCAGCCTCGGCATGGGGGTGGGCCCGGCCGTCGTGCTCGTGATGATCCTGACCGGGGTACTGCTGGCGGTGTTCTCGGCGGGCTACCTGGTGCTCGCCCGCCACGTGACCTGCGCCGGCGCGTACCAGGCCTTCGTGGCCTTCGGGCTCGGCCGGGGCGCCGGTGGGAGCGTCGCGTTCGTCGCGACGCTCGCCTACACCCTCGCGGCGGGCGGCATGGTGGCGGCCGCCGGCTACTTCACCGGGCTCGCCGTGTCGTCGGTGACCGGGGTGGACCTGCCCTGGTGGCTGTTCTCGGTGGGGGCGCTGGCGGTCACCGTCGCGCTCGGGCTGCGGGGCGTGGAGATCGCGCAGCGGGTCACGACGACCGTCTCGGTGCTGCAGTTCGGCATCATCGGGCTGCTGGCGCTGGCGGTCCTCGTCGAGCGTCCGGGTGCGTGGGCGAACAGCGCGATGCTGTCCCCGGCGGCGGGGTTCGGCCCCGGGCTCGCCCTGACCCTCGTCTTCTGCCTCCTCTCGTTCGGCGGTTTCGAGGCCACCGCCGCCTACGGCGAGGAGACCCACGCGCCCAGCCGCAGCATCACGCTCGCCACCTACGCGGCGCTCGGCCTCCTGCTGGGCGTCTTCGTCCTCGGCACCTGGACGCTCGTCGCCGCGTTCGACGACGTCGCCGCCGCGGCCGCAGCGGATCCCGGCTCGCTGGTCGTGCAGGCCGCCGACCGCTACCTGGGTCCCTGGTCCGGACCACTGCTGGGCGTGCTGATCGCGATCAGCTTCCTCGCCGCGGCGGTGGCCTTCCACAACCTCGCGATCCGCTACCTGTTCGCGCTCGGTCGCGACGGCCTGCTGCCCCGGGCGCTGGCCCGCACACACGGCCGCTACCAGACCCCCTACGTCGGGTGCGTCGTCGTCGGCGTCGTCGCCGTCGTCCTGCTCGTGCCGTTCGCGCTGGCCGGGGCCGACCCGCTGGTGAACCTGTTCCCCGCGGTCTCGGGGATCACCTCGATCTCGCTGGTCGCGATGATGGCGGGCTGCTGCGTGAGCCTGCTCGCGGCCCGGGCCCGCGGCATCGTCACCGGTTCGCCGTGGTCCACGGTCGTGGCACCGGTCCTGGCCGGTCTCGGCCTGCTCGCGGCGCTGTTCCTGATCGTCGTGAACTACGAGGAGGTCACCGGGAGCGCCTCCCCGGTGATCGCCTCCATGCCCGTGGTCGTGGTGCTGGCCGCGGTCGCGGGTGCGGCCGCCGCCCGGGTGAGCGGACGTCGCGGATGACCGCGATGCAGGCACGTCCGGACCTCGTCGGCTCGTTCGGGATGGCGGCGTCGACCCACTGGCTGGCCTCGGCGACGGCGCAGTCGGTGCTCGAGCGGGGCGGCAACTCGGTCGACGCGGCCACCGCCGCGGGGTTCGTGCTGCACGTCGTCGAACCCCATCTCAACGGGCCCGGTGGCGATCTCGTCGGCCTGGTGAAGCCGGCCGGGGGCGAGCCGAGCGTCGTCTGCGGCCAGGGCCCCGCCCCGGCGGCGGCGAGCATCGGGCACCTGCGTGCCGAGGGGCTCGACGCGGTGCCGGGAGCCGGGGCGCTGGCCGCCGCCGTCCCGGGTGCCGTGGACGCGTGGCTGCTGATGCTGGCCCGGTTCGGTACCTGGCCGCTGGGCGACGTCCTCGACTACGCGATCGGCTACGCGGAGCGCGGCGTCCCCCTGCTCCCGACGACGGCGGCGGTGATCGGCGCCGTGAGCGACCTGTTCCGGGACCGGTGGCCGTCGTCGGCCCGGCTCTGGCTCCCCGACGGCCGCGTGCCCGTCGCGGGTGAGGTGCTGGCCAACCCCACCTACGCGGCGACCCTGCGCCGGATCCGGGACGAGGCGGTCCACGGTGCGGGCTCCGGCGCGGACCGGGCCCGGGTGATCGAGCACGCCCGCCGGGTCTGGGGCGGGGGCTTCGTCGCGAACGCCGTGGAGAAGTTCGTCGCCACGACCGCGCACCGGCACTCGTCGGGGTCGTCGCACCACGGCGTGCTCACCGGTGCCGACATGGCGGGCTTCCGCGCGCACCTCGAGGAGCCGGTGGGCGTGACGTTCCGGGGACACCGGGTGTACAAGGCCGGGCCCTGGAGCCAGGGCCCGGCGCTCCTGCAGGCCCTGTCCGTCCTGGACGGCGTCGGCGACGCGCGGCTCGACCCGGACACCGCCGAGGGCGTCCACCTGGTCGCCGAGACGCTCAAGCTGGCGCTGGCAGACCGGGACGCCTGGTACGGCCACGCGACGCCGCGCCACGAGCTGGCGACGCTGCTCTCGCCGGAGTACGCCGCGGCACGGCGCGCGCAGGTCGCGGAGGTGGCCTCGCACGAGTTCCGCCCGGGGCACCTGCCCGGCGCCCGCCGGCCGTGGCTCCCACCGCTGCGGCGAGCGGGCTCCGAGGCGTCCGGTGCGTCGGTGACCACGGGCGAACCGACGGTCCGCGACGACGGCGAGACCCGCGGGGACACCTGCCACGTCGACGTCGTCGACCGGTGGGGCGCGGTCGTCTCGGTCACCCCGTCGGGCGGCTGGCTGCAGTCGAGTCCGGCGATCCCGGAACTGGGGTTCTGTCTCGGCACCCGGCTCCAGATGACCTGGCTCGACGCGGCCAGCCCGGCGGCACTGGGTCCGGGCCGGAGACCCCGGACGACGTTGTCGCCGACCCTGGTCCGGCACGGCTACCGGTGGACCGCCCTCGGGACCCCCGGCGGCGACCAGCAGGAGCAGTGGCAGCTCGGCTTCCTGCTCCGCACGGTCGTCGGTGGGTCGAGCCCGCAGCACGCCGTCGAGGCACCCGCGGTCCACACCACCGGCTACGTCTCCAGCTTCTGGCCGCGGGCCTGGGAACCCGGCGGCCTGAGCGTCGAGGACCGTCTCGGCGACACCGTCGTCGACGAGCTGGTGGCGCGCGGCCACGTGGTGACCCGGGCCGGCGACTGGGCGCTCGGCCGGCTCTCCGCGGCCTGGCACGACCGCCGCTCGGGCCTGGTCGGTGCGGCCGCGAACCCGCGAGGGGCGCAGGGCTACGCCGTCGGCCGATGAACCACCGCCCCGCCACCCCACGACCCGAGAAGGACGTGATCCCGTGCTCCACGACGACCGGCCCCGCCCGGGGGTCGTCCGCCCGTTCGACCTGGTCGCGCCCGGGTTCGCCGAGCCGGTGGAGGTCCGTGCCCTCCCCGGCTGCCGGTCCTATCCGGACGTCACGGTCGCGACGATCCCGGGGTGGCGGCCGCTGACCGTCGACGTGCACGTGCCCGACGACGGGGACGGCCCCTTCCCCGTCGTGGTCTACGCGCACGGCGGCGCCTTCATCGCCGGCGTGCCCCGCATGGGGCCGTGGGGGACGCTGCCGTCGCACGGGATCGCGGTCGTGTCGCTGGCCTACCGGCTGTCCGGCGAGGCCCGGTACCCCGAACCCGTCGAGGACGTGATCACGGCGCTGCGCTGGGTCCGCGCGCACGGCCGGCGGTACGGGCTCGACCCGGCACGCGTCGCCGGCTGGGGCAGCTCCGCGGGCGCCTACCTGGTGGGCCGGGCCGCGTTCACCGACGGTGCGTCGATCGGTCACGCCGTTCCGGAGCTCGCCGGTGCCGCGGCGACGATGGATGCGGTGGTCCTGCACTACCCTGCGGTGGACTTCCCGGCGCTGCTGGGACAGCCCGCCGATCCCGACCGGCTCGCCATGTGGTGGACGACGGCCTGCAACTTCTTCGGGGTGACCCGTGAGGGCGACCTGTCACCGCTGGAGCACGGGTCGCTGCCGGCGGCCGCCGCACGGGCCACCCGGGTCCCACCGCTGCTGCTCGCCCACGGCACCGCCGACGAGGTCGTGCCGCACAGCCAGAGCGAGCTGCTGCACGACGCCGTACGCCTGGCCGGCGGGCGGAGCGAGCTGACCCTGGTGGAGGGCGCCGGGCACGGGGCGGACGTCTTCGGCTCACCGGCGGTCGTCGAGCCGGCGATCTCGTTCCTCCGTCAGGTCTGGGAGGACGCGGCGCGCTGAATGGGATGCAGTAGGTTCTTTCTTGCACCTTCTGCTCGATCCCAGGGGAAGCCGTGGAGTCCGACCTGCTCACCGACGACGGGCTCTCGCTCAGCGACCGGGTCGCGGAGGCGCTGCAGAGCCGGATCATCGCCGGCACGATCCCGGTCGGCACGTGGATCCGGCACAGCGCGGTGGCCGAGGAGTTCGAGATCAGCCGGACACCGGTCCGGGAGGCCCTGCGCATCCTGGCGGAGCGCGACGTCGTCACGATCGTGCCGAACCGCGGGGCCCGGGTGAACGGCCAGTCCCCGGGCGACATCCGCCTGATCGGCGAGGTCCGCTCCGAGCTCGAGGGGATGGCCGCGCAGTGGGCGGCGGACCGCATCGACGACCGGCTCTCGGCCCGGTTGCGGACGGCGTGGGACAGGTTCCGCGAGATCGTCGACGGGACGGTCGACGGGGACGTCGCGCAGGAGTGGGCGGCGGCGAACGGGGAGTTCCACTCGGTGATCCTCGAGGCGGCCGGCAACAAGTACCTGTCGCTGACCGTCGCGGAGCTCAGGCGCCGGCTGCCGCACAACATCTCGTTCGGAGCCTATGCGGGGAACTCCCGCCTGCTGGCCCGCAACCTCGCCGAGCACGACGCGATCGCCGAGGCGGTCCTCGACGGCGACGGGGCCCGGGCCCGGGAGCTCATGACCGCGCACATCCGGGTGTCCGTCGACGCGGTCGCCGCCTGGCTGGACCGCTCGGGCGGCCACGCCGGGTGAGCGCCGCCCCGCCCGGCGGGATGGTCGTGGCGTCGGCGGCAGCGGCTCCGCCGCGTCTCAGAGCCAGGCCGGGTCGGTGTCCAGCGTGGTGCGGTCCAGCGACGCCAGCAGGTCGAGCTGCGGCATGACCCGGGGCAGCTCGAACCGGAAGAAGTACCGCGCCGCGGCCCGCTTGCCCCGGGCGAGGTCGTCGTCGCGGCCGGCTGCGGCGAGGACCTGGTCCAGCCACAGCCACGCGACGACGACGTGCCCCGCCGCCTCGAGGTACACGCTCGCGTTGGCGAGGCGTTCCTCGGCGTCGGGGTGGGCGTGCAGGATCGCCGTCACCTCGACGAGGCGGTCGAGGGCGCCCTGCATCTGCTCCGACATCGCCGACGTCGCGGGGTCGGCCCCGGCCCGGCCGATCGTGTCGGCGATCCGGGCCCGGAGCGCGGCGAACCCGGCCCCACCGGCCATCACGACCTTGCGGCCCAGCAGGTCCGCCGCCTGGATCCCGTGGGTGCCCTCGTGGATCGCGTTGAGCCGGTTGTCGCGGTAGTGCTGCTCGACGTCGTACTCGCGGCTGTAGCCGTAACCACCCTGCACCTGGATCGCCAGCGCGTTGGCCTCGAGCCCCCACTGCGACGGCCAGCTCTTCGCGATCGGGGTCAGCGTCTCCAGCAGCAGGTGGGCCTCCTCCGGGTCGGGGCCGGTCCGTTCCTCGTCGACGAGCAGGCCGCAGTAGAGGACCAGCGCGAGGGCGCCCTCGGCGTAGGACTTCTGCGCCAGGAGCATCCGGCGCACGTCGGCGTGCCGGACGATCGGCACCATCGGCGACGACGGGTCCTTCTCCCCCGCCGGACGGCCCTGCGGCCGGCTCCGGGCGTAGTCGAGGGACTTGAGGTAGCCGGTGCAGGCGAGGGCGGCGGCACCGGCCCCGACGCCGACCCGGGCCTCGTTCATCATCAGGAACATGGCGGCCAGGCCCTGGCCCTCCGCGCCGACGAGGTGCCCGACGGCGCCGCCGGACTCCCCGAAGGCGAGCAGCGTGTTGACCGTGCCCCGGTAGCCCATCTTGTGGTTGACCCCGGCGAGCGCGACGTCGTTGCGGCGGCCGTCGGGAAGGATCTTCGGGACGAGGAACAGCGAGATCCCCCTGACCCCGGCCGGTCCGCCCGGGACCTTCGCCAGCACGAGGTGGACGATGTTCTCGCCGAGCTCGTGGTCCCC
Organism: Pseudonocardia sp. EC080619-01; assembly: GCF_001420995.1. NCBI lineage: Bacteria > Bacillati > Actinomycetota > Actinomycetes > Pseudonocardiales > Pseudonocardiaceae > Pseudonocardia > Pseudonocardia sp. EC080619-01. Next base: position 169,674 of record NZ_CP012184.1, read on the forward strand.
GCCCGAGATCCACATCTTGGTGCCCGTGACCCGGTAGGTCCCGTCCGGCGCGAGCTCGGCCCGGGTGGTGATGTCCGCGAGCGAGGACCCCGCCTGCGGCTCGGACAGGCACATGGTGCCGTGCATCCGGCCCTCCAGCATCGGCGGGACGTACCGCTCGACCAGGGCCGGGTCCGCGAGGGCGAGCAGCAGGTTCGCGTTCGCGACGCTCAGCATCGCGTAGGCCCAGGTTCCGACGTTGGCGGCGTGGAACCACGCCTGCACCGCCACGCCGACGACGTGCGGCAGCTGCAGCCCGCCCGCCGCCTCGTCCATGGTCGCGGACAGCAACCCGGCCTCCGCGGCCGCGCGGAGGGCGGGGGCGACCTCGTCGTGCAGCTCCACCCGGCCGACACCGTCGGTGCCGACGAACACCGGCTCCTCGACGTCGTTGCGCCGGTTGTGCGGGGCGAACTTCTCGGTGGCGATCTCCGCCGCCAGGTCGAGCACCGCGTCGACGGTCTCCCGCGAGTGGTCGGCGAACCGCGGACGGGTCGTGAGCGCCTCGACGTCGAGCCAGTCGTGGAGGAGGAAGTGGAGATCCTGCCGGGACAGGATCAGGTCGCGGGCGTGCGGCATCGTCGTTCCCTCACAAGCGGGCCACCAACTTACTGATCGATCAGTAAGCTACGGAGCCGTGACGGATCCGGTCAAGGCGATGCCCGCGGCACAGGACCCCTGGGCCGCGTGGCCGAATGCGACGCAACGCCGCATCGCGGCCTCGGCGCTGGACTCGTTCGCCGAGCGCGGCTTCCACGGCACCAGCCTCCGGCACATCGCCCAGGGCTCCGGGCTGAGCACCGCGGCCCTCTACGTCCACTTCGCCTCCAAGGAGGAGGTCCTCTTCGCCCTCGCCCGGCACGGGCACGCACTGGCGCTCGCGCTGGTTCGGGAGGCGGCCGCGGACCCGGATCCCGGGCGGGCACTCGACGTCCTGGTGCGTGCCTTCACCGGGTGGCACGCCGAACACCGCACGCTCGCGCGGGTGGTCCAGTACGAGCTGGGGGCACTCGACGGGGACCATCGCGCCGAGGTGCTCGACCTGCGCCGGCAGACCGAGCGGACCGTCCGCGACCTGGTCGGGCGCGGGGCGGCCGCGGGCGTCCTGTCGGTTCCCGACGAGCGGGCCGCGACCGCCGCGATCCTCTCGCTGGGCATCGACGTCGCCCGCTGGTACGAGCCGGGCGGGCGCTGGACCCCCGACGAGCTCGGCGCCCACTACGCGGAGCTGGCGGCCGGGCTGCTCGGCATGCGCGACCCGTGTCGCCGGGACGACGGGTGACCGAGTCCCGGCGGGTGGTCCACGCCCGGCCGGGACCGGGTAGGTGGGCGCGGGTACTCCGTCGGGGCGAGGAGAGGCAGAACACCTCGCACAACGGGAACGAAGCAACGGACCTGCGCGATGCACCAGGCGTCAGCACGATCCGCACCGAGACGATGAGAGAGAAGCAATGACCGCACTGCCCCGCACCTCCCCCGACACCGCGACCTCGCCCGTCCGTACGAGCCGCGTCCTGACCCTCGCCGCCGCGTTCCTGGCGGCTGTGAGCGGCGCCGTCCCGGTCGCGTACGTCCTGCTGGCGATGTGACTCCACGCCGGCCGGCGCGGGCTCACCCTCGCGCCGGGCGGTGCGACGGGCCCGTTCAGCCCCGCCGGCGGGTCACCGTCCCGAGCGCACCGTCGACGACGAGGTCGTCGCCGTCCCGGATCCGGACGGTCGCGGTCTCCGTGGCGATGACGCACGGGACGGCGGACATCCGGCAGAGGGCCGCGAGCGGCGAGCAGGACATACCGGCATCGACCACGACCGCCCCGACGAGCAGGACCGCGGGGAGCCACTCCGCCCCGCCGCTCGCGACGACGACGACGTCACCGGGACGGACGCGCGACGCCCCGGCCGGTGATCGGAGCACGGTCGCCCGGCCCCGGACACGGCCGCCGGTCCCGCTGCCGTGCACGACCTCGCCCGGCCCGAGGCGGGGGACGTCCCGCGCGTGGATCCACCGCACGGCCGCCGGCACCGGCCCGACGATCTCCCGCGGCGGGAGCCACAGGTCCAGCGCGTTGTGGTCGTAGGTCCGGAGGGAGACGTCCTCCGGCACGCAGCCGACGAGCTCGTCGCCGTCGAGCATGGCGACGTGCGCCGCGTCGAACAGCAGGCCGTCCTCCTGCAGGGCCCGCCCGGCCTGCCGCACGATGGTCCGTTGCACGGCGACGATGCGGGAGACCATGTCCATGGCATCGGCTCGGAGCGTGGCCCAGCCGCCGAGCTCCCCCGCCGCGGCGGGGGGCGTGCTCGGCCGCCGGACGACGGGAGGCGGGTGGTCGTCCGGGACCGTCCGGAGCCGGTCGATCAGGGCCAGGATCCCGGACGGGTCGCTCCGCCAGCTCGGCACGCCGAGGTCCCAGGGTGCAGCGCCGAGATGCCCGTGGTGGTCGAGCAGGGACCGGACGGCGCGGAACACCTCGCGGGCGGGTCCCGGGTGGTCGGTGCCGAGCCGGCCGCCGAGGCCCGGCAACCCGCGGCTCAGCAGGAGCGCGCCGTCGGAGCTGCGGGCGACGACCCGGCTGACCTCCCAGAGCGCGTCGAGCAGCCGGCACGAGCGGCCGCCCACCAGCGACTCGTCGACCTGAGGCGCCGGTGAGCCGGCTGCGAGCAGCCGGTACTCGGCGTGCGCGAGTGCACGGACCGCCGGCGCCGACAGCGCGACGGTTTCGACGAGGAGGTCGCGGCACCGGTTCGCGGTGGGACCGGACCGCTGGGCGGACCGTCCGATCCGGGGTAGCCGCTCGCGCACGGCGTCCACCTCGGTGTGCAGGCTGCGGAGCCCGTCCGTGACCGGCCGGCCCGCCCGCCGCGGTCCGGCGACGTCGGCGTCGAGCCATGCCTGACCGTCCCGGACGACGACCGCCGGGCGACCGGTGGTCGTGTCCGCCAGCTCGGACCAGGCGGCGTCGGCCGTGGCGATCGGCCCCATCGTCCGGGCCAGCGGTGTCAGGGGGAAGCGGGCCCAGTCCGACAGCAGATCCGAGCGCCAGAGGGTCGTGCCCTCGCGAGCGGACGCGGAGGTGGCGGGTACCGGGCGCGCCGGCGCGCGGGCCGTCACGGAGTCGGGCGGGGACGCCCCGGCAGGTCCGGACACCGCTCACCGCCCCAGCCGCGTCAGCGCCCGCGCGGCGGCGTGTGCCCCGCACATCCCGTGCGCGCCCGGTCCGGGCGGCGTCGACGCCGAGCAGAGGTAGTGACCGGGTGCCCCGGTGTCGTAGGGCTGCAGCGTCGTCCGCGGCCCGAACACCAGCTGCCGGACGTCCTTGGCGCCGGTGAGGATGTTGCCCCCGGCGAAGTTCGGGTTCCCGGCGAACTCCCGTGGCCCGGTGCGCAGGGTCCCGACGACGCGGTCCCGGAACCCGGGCGCGAACCGCTCGATCTGCGCGGTGATCGCCTCGGTGGCGTCGCCGGTGTAGCCGTACGGGACGTGGGCGTAGGCGTAGACGGGATGCACGTCGCCCGCGGAGCGGGTCGGGTCCGCGAGGTACTGCTGTCCGACCAGGACGAACGGTCGCCCGGGCATCCGGCCGGCGTGCACCTCGCGTTCGACGTGCACGTTCTCCCCGGCGGAGCCGACGGCGTGCACGGTGCCGGCCAGGCGCGCCTCCGGGCGCGTCCAGGGGATGCCGCCCTGGACCGCGTAGTCGACCTTGAACGCGGCCGGCCCGTACCGGAAGCGCCGGTAGGCGCGGGCGATGCGTGGCGGGAGCCGGTCGCCGAGCAGCGCGGGGAGCCGGTCGGGACCGACGTCCCAGATCGTGATGTCGGTGGGCGGCAGCTCGTCGGCCGAGCTCACCGGGGTCCGGGTCTCGATCGTCACGCCGCTCTCGCCCAGCGACGCGGCGAGGGCGTCGGTGATCGCCCGGGAGCCACCCTCGGCGACCCCCCAGCCGTGCCGGTGCCCGGCCGTCAGGATCCCCATCCCGATCGCGCTCGACAGGGGCCGGTTCAACGGCCGGAACGCGTGCGCCGCAGTACCCATGAACAGCGCCCGGCCCCGCTCGGTACGGAACGCCCGGCCGAGGACCTCGGCCGGGAGCACCGTCGGGGCCCCGAACCGGGTCAGCCTCAGCGGGTGCGCCGGCACCCGCAGCAGCGGACCCAGCACGTCCTCGGCCAGCGTGTCGTAGCCGCGCGACGGGCCGGCCAGCAGCGCCCGCCACACCCGTCCGTCGGGCCCGAGCCCGTCCGCGGTGTCCTCCACCGACCGGTGGAGGACACCGGCGTCGCCGCCGTCGAGCGGGTGGACGCAGTCGATCTCGGGCAGGCGCCATCGGAGCCCGTGCCGCTCCAGGCCGAGCTCGCGCAGCACCGTCGAACCGACCGCCATGGGGTGCACGGCCGAGCAGTGGTCGATCAGCAGGCCCGGCACGATGCCCTCGACCGTGCGGGTGCCGCCCCCGATCTCGGCGGCGGCCTCCAGCACGGTCACCTCGACCCCGGCCCGGGCCAGGACGGCGGCCGCCACGAGGCCGTTCGGCCCGGCCCCGACGACGGTCGCGGTGCTCATCCGCCCGCCTCGGCCGGCTGGCAGGACGGTCCTGCCCACGGCAGTGGGGTCATGTCGTACTCCTGGGGGATCGGGAACGCCGGGGGTCAGAGGAGGGAGGCGTGGAGGCCGCCGTCCAGGACGAGGCCGCTGCCGTTGCAGAAGGCGGAGCGGTCGGAGGCGAAGAACAGCGCCGCCTCGGCGATCTCACCGGGCGTGCCGTAGCGCCCCTGCTTCTGCTCGATGAGGCCGTCGAACCCGCCGGGGGGGCAGACCGAGCGCCGCCTCGAAGTCGGGGGCGGCCGACGTGACGAGATCGGTGTCGACGAAGCCGGGGAGCAACGCATTGACGCGCACACCGTGCGGCCCCAGCTCGGTGGCCGCGGTCCTGGTCAGGTTGACCACCCCTGCCTTCGCCGCGGCGTAGTGCCCGACCAGGGCGGACCCGGTCGTCGCGGTGACCGAGGCGAGGGTGACGATCGTGCCCCCGCCCGAGGCGATGATCGCGGGGGCGCCGTAGCGGATCGACAGGAACACACCGTCGAGGTTCACCGACGTGACCGCGCGCCAGGCCGCCAGATCCATCTGCAGCAGTGCCTCGGCCTTCCCGACGCCGGCGTTGGGCACCAGCACGTGCAGCCCGCCGTGCCGGTCCACGGTCGCGGCGACCAGGTCCTGGACCTGCTGCTCGTCACGGACGTCGCACGGCCGGTGCGAGGCCCCCGGGATCCCGGCGGCCACCCTCTCCGCGGCGTCCCCGTCGATGTCGGAGACCACGACGGTCGCGCCCTCGGCTCCGAACCGCTCGGCCACGGCCCGGCCGAGCCCCTTCCCGGCGCCGGTCACGACCGCGACCCGGCCCTGCAGCGCTCCGGTCATGATTCCTCCTCGGAACCGGTGGTCAGGACGGGTGCGCTCCCGGTGCCGGCCTCGTCGGCGCGCTCCGGTGCACGCCAGGTGACCGTGAGCGGGATCGGGCCGTCGGGCAGCCAGGGCTGCTCCGCGACGGCGTCGGCGACGTTCCAGTACCCGGTCTCGATCACTCCGAGCGCGGCGTCGATCAGCTGGTAGTGCTGGACCTTCGAGTGGATGGCCTGGGACTCGACCCAGGCGACGACGAACTCGCCGGGTGCGAACCCGATCCTCCTCTGGATGGCGTCGATGAGGTCGGCGTCGTGCAGGTGCCCGTCGCCGAAGTTGAACCCGATGACGGAGTTGCACCCGAACTCGGCCTCGCGCACGGTGCGCGACTCGATGTCGTCGAGCCGGGCTCCGAGGACCGAGAACAGGCCGCGGCCCTGGGAGTGCAGGGAGCGCCAGGCGATCGTCTGCTGCAGGGTGATCTCGGCGGCAGCGGGGGCGTAGCCGGACGCCTGCAGCTGGTCGATCTGGTTCTTCGTCGGCCGGTGGGGCAGGCCGTTGAGCTTCGCCTCGGCACCCGGGGTGAAGGTCCACAGCGCCGAGGCCCAGTTTCCGGCGTACTGGCGCATGGACGGGAGGAACGACACCAGGTCGGGGCGCAGGTTCCCGAGGATCGGGAACGCCACCAGGCCGGCCACGATCGCCAGGGTCAGAGCCGGGGAGGACATGTCGGCGGGCCCGAAACCCGCCTCGTTCGGGAACCCGAGGAACAGGAAGATCGTCAGGTAGCCGAACAGCAGGTTCCACTCCAGCGGGACCGCCAGCGGGAACGTGGAGGTGATGAAGAGGTGGAACACCACCATCAGGACCACCCCGGCCAGGGTCAGCCAGTGGTTCGTGGAGAACAGCAGCACCAGCGGCGTGATGATCTCGACGGTGGTGCCGCCGACGTGCGCCATGAACGTCGCGAGCCGGGACGGGCGGACGTCGCGCGGGAAGTCCCGGTAGTGCATCCGTTTGATCCACGTCGACGGGATGCACGGGCTGTTGGACACCATCGGGGGGATCACGTTGGTGAAGTGCCGCCCGAACTTGGAGATGCCCGCGCAGATCCAGACGGTGCAGATCAGCAGCTTCGCCGCGACGATCATGTCGACGAACGGCAGGAGACCGAAGAACAGCATGGCCGGCAGGTACTGCTCGCTCCGGGCCGCGAGGAAGATCGTCTTGTCGCGCAGGCCGCACAGCACCAGCAGGACGACCGGAGCGATCATCAGCCAGGGAGCGACGAGTCCTGCGGTGTCGTCCGGCAGCACGGCGCTCAGCGACGCCGACGGCACGCCGGGAAGCACGATCGCGACCAGCAGCGAGGCGAGCAACGCGAGGTAGAGCGCGACGTCGAGAACCGTGCGGGTGTCGCCGGCGGTGCCCGGGACCGCCTTCCACGGGCGCAGCCGGATCGTGCCCGGTCGTGCCCAGAACAGGATCCCCCCGGTCATCGGCGTGAACTTGCCTGCCATGGGGCCCCAGGAGCCGGCCACCCCGACGGCCTCGAGCATCGCGGTCCAGAGCACCAGCTTCTGGTAGACGATCGGCTCGTCCCACCAGCCCGCGACGTCCCAGAACGGGCCGACACCGGACGTCCACGTGATGAGCGCCGTCCCGGCCAGGATGTAGAGGAACAGCAGCTTGAGCACGTAGACGAGCGGGATCATCGCCGGCGATCCGAACCCGTACTGCACCCAGTGCAGCGCGAGCGTCCTCGTCCGTTCCGACAGCGGCTCGTCCAGGAACGTGTCCGGATCGACCGGGGGAAACTTCCCCGTCGTGAAACCCATGGTGAAACCCCTTGTAGCGAGACGTCGTCGTCGGCGGAGCCGCTCGTTGCGGCACGGTGGGGCCGCCCGCCGGACCGTCGGGTCCGCGGGCGGAGGAGGTGGGGCCGAGCGGGTCAGCCGGCCGGTTCGGGTATCCGGCGCAACGCCGGTTTGTCGATCTTTCCGACCGGGTTCCTCGGCAGGGACCCGACGATCGTGATGCGCGCCGGGACCTTGGTCCGGGCCAGCCGGCCGGCACAGTGCGCGGTCAGGTCGTCGGGTGTCGCCGAGCTCCCGGGGAGCAGGGCGACGTGGGCCACCGGGACCTCGCCGAGGACCGGGTCCGGTGCACCGACGACCGCCGCCTCGTTCACCGCCGGGTGCGCGTGCAGCGCGTTCTCGATCTCCTTGGGGTAGAGGTTCTCCCCACCACGGATGATCATGTCCTTGATCCGGTCCACGAGGACGAGATGGCCGTCGTCGTCGAACCGCCCGACGTCACCGGTGTGCAGCCACCCGTTCCTGATCGTCGCTGCGGTCTCCTCCGGACGGTTCAGGTAGCCGCGCATGACGGTGGGCCCGGAGATCACCACCTCCCCCGGCCCGTCGGTGACGACGGCTCCGGTGGCGTCGACCAGCGCGATCCGCTGCCCGGGCAGCGGCAGGCCGACCGTCCCCGGCTTGCGCGGTCCGGACGGGGGGTTGAGCGTCGAGGCGCAGGTCGCCTCGGACAGGCCGTACCCCTCGATCACGGGGACCCCGAAGCGCTGCTCGAACCGGGCGATGAGCCCGGCAGGCATCGGTGCGGCGCCGCAGATCACCCGGCGCAACGAGCTCGTGTCCGGCTGCACCTCGCGCGGCAGCGCCACGAGCATGGCGTAGATCGCGGGGACCGCGGAGAAGTAGGTCGGACGGACGCGCTCCAGCTCGGCGGCGAAGGAGCCGGCGCGGAACCGGCCGACGATCGACGCGCACCCGCCGGCGAGCAACGGCGACAGCACCGAGACGACGATCCCGTTCACGTGGAACAGCGGCAGGACCAGCAGGCTGTGGTCCGAGCCGTCCAGCCCGAGGGCGGCGACGATCGTCTCGCACATGACCCCGACGTTCGTGTGGTCGAGCATCACGCCCTTGGGACGCCCGGTGGTCCCGCTGGTGTAGATCAGCAGCGCGAGCCCGTCCGGTTCCACCGTGGAGGGCGCGGGAGCGGTGTCCGGATCGGCGTCGAGCTCGGCGACGTCCAGCGTCACCAGGTCCGAGGCGGCCCGCTCCCCCACGACGACGCCCGCGCCGGCGTCGGTGATCTGGAAGCCGGCCTCGTCGGTGGTCAGGGCGGGGTTCACCGGGGTGACGACGGCGCCGAGGTGCCACGCGGCGAACAGCGTCACCACGAACTCCACCCGGTTCGCCAGCATCACGGCGACGACGTCGCCGCGTGCCACGCCCGCGGAACGGAGCGCCGCCGCCGCGCCGAGGACCGCGTGCGCGAACGCGGAGTTGTCGAGCGCCCGGGCGTCGTCGGCGACGCACGGTGAGTGCGGTGCGGTCCTTGCCCGTTCCTGCGGAAGCACGGCGATGTGCATCGGGGCCATCCTCCGGACGGTCGTTGTCGGGTGGAGGAAAGGTAGGACCGCGGTGTGACGGTCACCATGGGCGCACGTCATGAAGTCGCGGACCGCCGTTGTGCGCACGGCACAAGCCCGGCCCCGGACAGGTGAACGTCGCGGGTGGTGTCGGTCGCGGTCGTCGGGCGCTATAGGTTCGGCGGCATGTCCGCCCACGTCGACGACGTCGTGGCGACCGTCGCCCGTGACATCGACGCCCGGTTGCCGGAACTCACCGTCGAGCTCACCGACTGGTTCGTCGAGATGATCCCGGAGTTCCGGCACGACGAGGCCGTGCGGCAGCTGATGGTCGCCAGCACCTCGGCGAACCTGGTGGGCATCGTGGACCTCCTGGCGCACGCGATCCCGGTCGAGCAGATCGCGGTCCCGCCGGCGGCGGCGGAGTACGCGCGCCGCTTCGCCCAGCACGAGCTGTCCCTGGAGGCCCTGCTGCGCGCCTACCGGCTCGGCGAGCACCGGTTCGGGCAGTGGGCGCTCGACTCGCTGCGCCGGGGCGATCGACGCGACCCGGACGTCGTCCTGGCCGCGGTGGCGTCGCTGTCCGAGCGCACCAACCGCTACATCGACCAGGTGGTCGAAGGGCTGATCGACATCTACGAGACCGAGCGGCGCCGGTGGAGCACCCGCTCCGGCGCCGGCCTGGCAGCCAGGATCCGGATGGTCCTCGACACCGATCCGCTCTCGGACAGCGCCGCCGACGAGCTGCTGGGGCTGCCGGTGCGCGGCTGGCACCGGGCGGCCGTGCTCTGGGTGTCGGGGCCGACGGACGCCGCGGACGACGACGGGCTGCTCCAGGCCGGTGCCCGCCTGCTGCACGACGCGGCGGGGCGGCCCCCTCTGACGGTGCTGGCCGACAGCCGCACGCTGTGGGCGTGGCACTCCGGACCGACCGCACCGGCGCTCGACGTCGAGCTCCTCCGTGCCCGGATGCCGGGCGACGTGTGTGTCGCGCTCGGAGCGCCCGCGGCCGGCCTGTCGGGGTTCCGCGGGTCGCTCGCCGAGGCGGTCCGGGCCCGGGCGGTCGTCGAGAACTCCGTCCTCACCCCGCCGGTGACGGAGTTCGACGACGTCGCCATCCCGGCCCTGCTCACCGAACGGACCGAGGACCTGCGCCGCTGGGTCGCCCGCGTACTGTCCGATCTGGACTCCGACGAGCCCGGTGTCGACCAGGTGCGGGAGACGCTGCGGGTCTTCCTCGCCTCCGGGGGCAGCTACACGCAGGCAGCCGGCCGGCTGCACCTGCACAAGAACACGGTGCACTACCGGGTGCGCAAGGCCGAGGACCTGCGGGGCCGGCCGCTCGGCGACGACCGGCTGCAGGTCGAGGTCGCCCTGCTCGCCGCGTCGCTGCTGCGTACCCGTCCGTGACGCGAGGACGAGCGCTTCGCCGTCCTGCGCGACGGGGCGCGGCGGGGCGGGCCCAGCCCGCGGCCCGGGCGGAGCGCGCCCGCCCGTCGGACGGCGACGATGGTGCAGGATCGGGGCATGCTCGGTGACCGGTGGGGTGTGAGCGACCACGAGGTCGCACGCCCCTACCCGTGCGACGACGTCGTCGCCTCCCCCACGGTGCAGGTGTGGCGGGGCGTGACCGTCGACGCGCCCGCCGAGGCTCTGTGGCCGTGGGTCGCGCAGGTCAGGCTGGCGCCGTACTCGTACGACTGGATCGACAACCTGGGCCGGCGCTCGCCCCGCGAGCTGGTGGGCCTTCCCGACCCCCGCGCCGGAGAACGGTTCACCACCGCCGGTGGGCGGGGAATGGGCCGGATCGTGTCGGTCGATCCGGGGAGACAGCTGACCGGCACCGTCATCGGCGCCGTCATGTCCTATGTGCTCGTGCCACACGACCACGACACGACGCGCCTGCTCCTCAAGGTCGTCATGAACGTCAACCGCTGGGTGGGCGTCGGGCTGTCCGTCGGCGACCTTGTCATGGCCCGACGGCAGCTGCTGAACTTCAAGGAGCTCGCCGAGCGGAACCGGCGCTGAGCCACACGGTGTCGTCCACCCGGAGAACGAAACAGCCCGTTGACCTGGAACATGTCCAGATCAACGGGCTGTCGTACGGCCTGTCGGGACGACAGGATTTGAACCTGCGACCCCTTGACCCCAGGCACCGGCGGCGGGTCTTAGAGCTGCGCTGAGCGCAGACTCCGTGCTGGTCAACCGTCCGGTGACATCCGTCGACGTCCGGCGATCGCTAGTGCGGTTGTCACTCAGTTAGTCACTCACTCTGGCAGGGGGCGGCTCCGAGCGACGAGCAGACTCTCCGTGGAGCGCTGGGTCGCTCAGCTTGCCTTCCTTACGCCAGGTGACCTGGTCAGTGTCTAGGGTTCGCCACTCCTGCAAATAGTAGTCGTTCTCGTTGTCTGTGATCATGATCCGTCTTTCCACACGGTGCCGATCATGACTCGACCGGATCTCGTCGTAGGTCCTGCGGTGTGGCCTAATCTGACCGGGCGCCCCGTACCGGGCCTGCGTGTTGATTCGCGTATCCAGGCCGACGGCGGCGTCGACGTCGGCGTAGATCGCTCGGTTAGGGCTGTGCACTGTCCGCAGCGTTGATCGTCGCGCTCCAGTAGCGCCCCACAGCCCCCGCATTCGTAGCGAACCACAGCGCCGATCCCAGGAGGGGATCAGGACCGCAGAACGTTGCTGCGAACGTAGCCAGTTTGGAAGGCCTCACCGAACCAGCGCTCGTCGACACTGAGCAGGAGGAACCACAGGCGCACTGAGCCTCGGCTGACCGTCGTTGTCTGCCACTAGTTGCACGCCAATTGCATGGAACGAAGCCAGCGCCCGTTGACTGGCACAGGTGCGATATTCGAGACCTGCAGTGTTCGCCGGTCACTCGTGGTTCAGTATCCAGTCCAGCGCGGCTTGTACGGTCGGCCCATGCCGGCTTGCCGCCGCGTGCCTGACAGCAGGCCGATCGTCTCGCAGACCGGCCACCTCACGATGAAGCTCCACCGTTAGCTGTTCAGGATCGACCACACCCGCCTCCTGTTCGTCCAGGGGGACGAGGGCATCGACCGCCCGGCCCAGGTGGGGTCACATCCCCCGACATGACCCCACCCGTCCGGGCGTGATGGCGCGGCCCCCAACTCGTCCCGCGTCATCGTGGCTGGTGGGCCCTACGGCCCGTGGAACTCTCGGTCTTACGTCCTCGGCTTGGTAGTCAGACCTCTGAGATGTCCGGGCCGCCGTGCAGACAGCAGAGCGGATCGACACACGGCGTGTCGTCGACCCCGGCCCGATAGGCGGTGTTGGCCAACACCGAGCAGGCGCAACCCTGCGCCTACGCCACCGGGCTACCCGGCCCCCGGCGCTTCTGGCGCAGGACTCTGCGTGCCGGCGGCGAGGTCGTAGCGGACGTCATGGATCTCCCGGAGGCCGACATCTCGACCAACCCACTCTGTTGGAGCCCTCTCGTATGCACCGAGCGTGACATGAGGCGCGAACTGGCCCCGTCGTCGTCACAGAGACGACGACACACCGCGGGTAACACCTCAGACCCCTGTCCCTCGCACATCAGCGACCGGGAGTGCCGCCTGGTGAGCGGCGTCGGGTGTGGCAGAGCGGCCGGCAGGTCGACTCACTGCGTGAACACCTCTTCGAGGGTGAACTGCTCGATGTCGAGGACGAACCCTCGGACGACGGTGTCGGGATGGAGAAAGGTCTCGTGGCGCAGCTGCACGATGTCCCGCCGGACGCTGATGACCGGGCTGGCAAAGGCATGGGTCCGCCACTGAGGCCGGCGGCCGGTCTCCTCGGCGAGCTCCTCGGTGAACTCGTGGTCGGTGAACGTGGCCAGCCCACACCCGGAGTGCTGGACGAGGACGACGTCGCGCGTGTCCAGCTTGCGCTGGCTGATGGCCAGCGACCGCACGATGTCGTCGGTGACCACTCCTCCGGCGTTACGCAGCACGTGTACTTCGCCGAGTGCGAGCCCGAACAGGGCGAAGACGTCGATGCGGGCATCCATGCACGTCACGACGGCGGTCTTCAAGGTCGGGGGAACGGCGAGCCCCTGTGCGTTCGAGGCAGCCAGCCGGCCGCCACCTGCCTGGTAGCGGCGCAGCAGCTCTTCGTTGCTCACCCGCTCAACCTAGCCGGGCACCGCGGTGGACGGCCGCAGGAGGGCGCACAGCCCAGGTGGGCGGAGCACGCTTAGCGTGCCCGCGGCGCGCCACAGGACGGGCAGCCAGCAGGGCGGACGCGGCTCGGATTGACGCGGACGGGAACCCGCCCTGACGGCGAACGGGAGCTTTCCGACCCCCTGTGGCCGCACCGGATGCGAACTTATAGACTTGCGAAAGTCTGCAAGTGCAATGCGGGGGTGGTGAAGCACGTGACTCGTCTGGACACGGCCGGGCTGCGGCGCGATCCCCCTCCATGCCTGCAGGATGGGGTGATGAGCCGCCCCCTCTATCAGGTCAAAGCTGAGTTCTTCAAGACATTGGGACACCCGGTCCGGATTCGGGTGTTGGAGTTGCTCAGCCAGCGCGAGCACGCGGTGGCCGAGCTCCGTGCCGATGTCGCGATCGAGCCAGCGTCTCTGTCCCAGCAGCTCGCCGTTCTCCGCCATGCCGGTGTCGTTCGATCCCGTAAGCAGGGGTCCGCCGTGTACTACTCCATCACCAGTCCCGAGATCGCCCAGCTCTTGGTGGTCGCGCGGTCGATCTTGACCGGGATGTACTCGGACCAGGCGGAACTTCTCGAAGAACTGCGGTCTGCTCCATGAGCATCACGGAGCGATGTGGAAGCCAACCAATCTGAGGCCGATTCCGCCGACGGCTCCGGCATCGGCGGCCCGGCCGACAAAACCGGTACCGCGGTCGCGGTCGTCAGCGACGGTAGCCGTCACAGCCAGCACACCAGCCGACGATCGCTGAACGAGGCGCTCGCCACCGACGCCGAGATCGTGGCCGGCCTCGGAGGTTTCGCGGCCGATCCGGTCGTTCTTCCCGCCTCGACCGACGGCTCCCTCGACGTCGCCGGCTTGTTGGACGCGCTCGAGAAACTGCCGCGCCGCTACCGCGCGGTCTTCCTCACCCGGACCAGGGTCCCCTCGGACTTCCTCGACGCGGTCCACGCACGTGCGGACCTGCCCCTGGTGCTCTCGGAGCAGGCGGCGAGTATGACGGTGCTGTGTGCTTCAGCCTTGGCGCACCTACGCCGTACCGAACGCACACCGTTGGAGAGCCGGGTCCTGCTGGCCGGCGCGCACCTGATGCCTGATCTCGGGCCGTTACTGATGCTCGCCGGGTTCTATCACCAGACTTTTTGGAGCGACCAGGATCGACAGACCATCTCCCTCGAGCGGACCAGCGATCTGGCCGACGTCGTCATCGACGTCCGTCAAGGGTCCGCTCCGGCGGTCCAAACTGCGCTGATCGCCCAAAACTTCGCCGACGGAGCGGTCATCCGTCCGACCGGGCTCGATGCCCGCACGCTGGTCGCCCCGGGGATCTTGAGGGTCGCATTGGAATCACCTCCCACCTCGATCCAGGTGCGGTTGCCACTTCTGCGCCGGTGCGCCGAAGCACTGGCACAGTCTCTGCCGCTGACGATGCCGTGGCCGGGCCTGGCCGGGGACCAGCGTGGTGAGGCAGTCACGAAGGCGGTGGCCGATGCAGTCAGACGAGGCCTCGATCCCCGCATAGTAGATCCCTGACTGTGGAACATCGTGTGGTCGTTCAGGAATCAGCGACGATGACCGTGCGACCCGCCGTGCGGTCGTTGGTATCACTAGGTCGATGTCGGCGCCTGGATGTGCCGCCGAACGCGGGCTGAGACGCCCGGCAGGCCACCGTGGCCCGTGCCCCTCGACAGTCCACCTCTCAGCGGCGCGGGACCAGCAGCCGAACCGCCACCGAGCAAGTGACCGAAGGCGGCATCAAGTCCGCGCCGGGCGCCGAGGACGATCATGAGGGCGTTGTGCTCGTCGGCGACGGCGGCAAGCAGGAGCCATCACGCCTTCCGGGACCTCGGTAGCCACCGCATCGAGGATGTGAGGTCGTCGGCCGGCGATCGTGACGTGATGAGCCTGCCTAGCTGGCGCAGGGCGATGACGACAGCGGCCCCCGGACTCGTTGTCGCAGGGGCCGCCGTTGTGGCGTGGACTGTGATCAGTCGACGCTGTCGCCGGCACCGCCGGCCTGGGCGCAGTTGTCGGACTGGTCGGTGACCGAGTCGCCCGACTTCGACTTGGCGTCGCCGAGGATGCCCAGGGCGCCGGTGAGGCCGTTGCCCGCCGCGGCGTCCTCGACCGGGACCTGCACGCCCAGCACGTTGACCGGGACGTTGTTGTTGCAGACCTGGACCGGCACGTCGACGTTGTTGCCGTTGAGCCCGGCGATCAGGCCGTCGGCGTCCTTGTCGATACCCCCGTCGGCGGCGAACGCCATCGGGCTGACCGCCAGCAGCGTCGCCACGGATCCGGCGACGACCATTCCAGCCTTCTTCAACACAGTGTTTCTCCTGTTGTGTCCCGGTCACACCCGCACGGGCCTGACCCACTCTTGCCGACATATCGAATAGGTGGGAGCCCATGCCAGCTGCTGGACATGTTTCCGGTCGTTCAGGATCGATTCAATCTGAGCAAGCCTATCGAGGGAACATATTACTGACAGTTCGGTTACTCCTCCGATACGGCCAATCATTCAGCGTCCAGATCGATCAGGTCGGCCGCATCAGATCACCGAGAGCTCGGGATACCACTCGACGGAGGTACGCCTTTGGGTAGTCGGTCGGTTGGTGTCACTGACGGTGGGCGAGTCGGATGGACAGGTCTGCGGCGAGGATGCGGTCGTCGGGGCGGGTGTAGGTCGCCGCCCGGAGAGCCTCCTGCAGGAAGCTGGGCAGTGTGGCGGGCACGCGAGGTCTGCGATGCAGCCGGGCCACCGCGGACTCGATGGGGGTTCCGGGGTATTCGCGCTGCCCGGTGAGTGCTTCGATCAGCAGCAGCCCGAGGGCGTAGACGTCGGCGGCGGGGCTCACCGAGTCGCCGCTGGCCTGTTCGGGTGCCAGGTAGGCGGCCGTGCCGAGGATGGTGCCGGTCTGGGTCAGGGACGCATAGCCCATGACACGTGCGATACCGAAGTCGGTCAGCCGGGCGCGGCCGGTACGGGCGCAGAGCAGGATGTTGGACGGTTTGACGTCGCGGTGCACAACTCCCCGGGCGTGAATGTGGGCGAGCCCGCCGGCGACCTCGGCGCCGATCCCGCAGGCCTGCTCAGGCGGCAGTGGCCGTCGGGAGAGTCGTTCTGCCAGTGTTTCGCCCTCGACCAGGTCCGAGACCAGGTAGGGGCGGCCGTGGTCGACTCCTCCGCCGTGGAGTTGGACCAGAGACGGGTGATGCAGGTGGGTCATCGCCCGCAGCTCGCGACGTTGCCGGTTCAGGCCGGTGACGTCGCAGCCATTGACGAAGAGTTTCAGCGCCACCGCACGATCGGTTTCGGGATCCCAGGCACGGTAGACCGTCGCGGTGGATCCGATACCGATGTGGGTGGCGAGAATGTAGCGCCCCGCGATCACATCGGTCTCCGGGACCGGAGAGCGCATCGCCGTCATGCACAGACGGTTTCAGCATCGCCACCGTCCCTGTCCAGCCCGACCGCCGTTGTTCACTCCTCCGGGAGCCGCGGTGCCCTCCAACGAGTCCGGTCGTTCGACCCGCGACGACAGGAGATCGCTGCGCCACAAGGACTTGCGTCAACCGCTACTCGGACGCATTCTCGGGCGTACCAGGTCAGGGAGGCTCCATGTCGCGTCCACACACAGCTATGCCCCCGCCCGTGTCTGTCGTGGACGGAGTACCGGTTCTTGGGCCGGGTCGACACGAGCGCCCCGAACACGGTGCGTGTGTCATGGAGTACGTCTCGGTACTGACCGGCGGGCCGTTCACCGACCACCCTGCCTGCACCCACTGGGCTCTGGCCGCTCTGGCACGCATCATCAACGACCAGGTCGACGACGACACCCGCGCTATGCTCGCCCACCGGGCACCCGCCCTGGCTCGCTACGGCCCCTCCACTCCCGCTGTGGCCGAAACCGTCATCGCCCACGCCACACAGGCGATGATCCGCTTCCACCGCGACCGCGCGGACGTCGGCACCTCGCTGCTGTGGCTGTGGGCACTGCACCTGGGCTGCCGTACCTACGCCGCGTATCCGCGCTCCTACCGAGCGATCCCGCACCACTCGTTCCGCCGCACGCTCGCCCTGCTGCACCGCTTCGCCCAGACACCCACCGGAACCGATCGTGCAGCGAGAAGCCGATATCTACTCGATGTACTCGACAACACTCTCGACGCGCTGGACAACAGATCGGGTGCCGTCGACAAGTCGGGTCGGCGCGCGTCGCCCCGTCACGCTCCGACGGTTCCGCACATGCCGACGCATGTGCACCAACTGTGCGTAGGCGCGTGCGCCCCGAACAACACGATCCGGCTTCAGATCCTATCGATCCGCCGGCCGAATCGTTGCCTCTGACGTGAACATGAACGCGAACGAGTCGACCGGGCCCATAGTTGACCGGCAGGTCATTCAACCCGACCTCACTAATGGGCGTCACCGGCTCCGCGACCAGCTGCCCGAGCATTCCCCGGCCCGTGCCAGCGGATACACCGCATGGCTGATACTGCTCGTCCTGGGTTGCACGCTAGTGGTCGCCATGCTGCTGATCACCGTGCTCTGGAACTGACCGGACCCCAGCACGGCTGCCCCGTCGCGATGCGCGCTCCCCGCCTGCACCGGCCAGTTCTCAGACCGCTGTCGAGGGCTGATCGGTGCTCGGTTCGACGAGTTCGTCTGCCTGGCGACACAGTCGACGCAGCCGCCCGGCTACGGCGTCCTTGCTCAACGGCGGATCGACGAGGTGACCGAGCTCGGACAGCGACAGGGTCGGGTACTCCACCCGCATTCGGCCGATCTGCTGCAAGTGTTCCGGCACCCGTTGCCCCAGAACCGTCAACGCCCACCGGGTGCGGGCCGCGGTCGCCTCGGCCGCCACCATCGCGCGCTGGGCATTCACACTCTCGAACGCCGGGTTGCGCGTCGGCGACGGCCGTGCCGACCTCTTCGATCTCTCAACAGCGCCAGCGGCAGCCGGTGCTCCGATTGTCCGGAGCAGGGCGCTCACCCCGCTGATGTCGCTGACCACGACCCGGTGTCCGACCGACGTCTCCTGGGCCACGGCGGCTACCCCCAGCGACCGCGCAGCCCCGACCAACGCCAACGCAACCAGCGCTTCCGGGCACGTGACGTGCAGCCGGAACAGCCCGTGCGAGGCCACCATCCGGCCGCGGGCCAGCACCGCACCTCGCCAGATTCCCGGAGCCACCAGCGGACCGCCAGCGATCACCGACGGCGGCAACCCCACCACGGCCCGACCACGCCGATCCACCAGCCCCAGCACTCGGGCCAGGTCACTGCCCGGCGCCGTGACACACACCGTGTAGCGCAGCGAACAACCCGTGGTCGTGACAACGTCGGACTCGACGGGACGACCGTAGATCGCGGCGACCTGGCGGCGTAGCGCAAAGGCGGCCTCGGGATCGCGCAGCTCGGCCCGCAGAACCGTACGGGTCTGCTCGACCCGCACGTCCCCACCCAGGCGCAGCATCGTTGCGGCCATGGCGTGTCGGACCACCGGCCGGTCCTCACGCACACCGGCCAGTTCCCGATGCAACTCCGCAGTCAGTCCCTCGGGATCGAACACCCCAGCCCCCTCCTCACAACACGCAACGGGCACCGCTGCTACCGGCCAGGTGAGGTCACCTCACCCGACCTGTCCGGGGTGTGATGACGCGGCCCCCACCCCTCCCGCCCCATCGCGGCTATGAGCCACTCTCAGCGCAGGCTTCTCAGGTGATGCCGATCAGGTCTCGGTCGCCGCGCCGGCTGCGACATGCAGCCCGCACAGAGGATCGATGCACGCGTGATCATCAACCCCGGCCCGATACGCGGCGTTGGCCAGCACCGAACAAACACAGCCGTGCGCCTTCGCCTCGGGACCTTTTGGTGCGAGCTGACCCACGCCCGAGCGAGACTCGCCGGCCGCCCCATTCATCGTTGCCGTCATAGGCCCCCTCCCGACACCCCCATGCGGCCCCACCAGACTTCGGGGCAGCCAACACGGGCACAGAGCGTGAGAATTCGTGAAGATCAACGTCGATGTAGTCACACAGCGTACACCATACCGGCGGTAACACCCGATGCGACCTTACCCACCACAGGCCCCGCCGCAGCGACCACGATGCCCACCAGGCACCTTGGACGCGTCGTCCGTCGGACAACGCTGACGCTCCGCGCCCCGGAATGTTAGCCTCCCCTCAGACCCTGGACCCCGGTCGCGAAGTACGCACACAGCCACGCTGACAGCGATGCCCGACCGTGAGGAACTCTCCCCCATGCGCCACAAGGCCATGCCCGACCTGGACGCGCTGTGCGAACCGGCGGAAGTCCACCAAGCCACCGGGATGATCTCAGCGCATCTGGGTATCAGTTGCCGCGACGCGCTGGCACGACTGCGCAGATACGCCGCCACCGCCGGAATCGGTCACCTCGAGGTGGCAGAGGCGACCGTCGAGCGTCGCCTCCACCTCCATCACTTCCACAGCGCCAACTCTCCGCGCAGCGATTCGTCCACAGCAGACACTCCGGCCGATCACGCAGCCCACAGCATCAACACGGTGTAACGGAGCTACCCTCGGAAACTATGCCCGAGCCCGATCCGGTACCCAGCCAGGGACGGCAACGTCGCACCGGCAGACCGCCGATCACCAGCCGCGCCGCACTACTGGAAGCAGGCTGGCACGTCGGCATCGACGGGCTCTCCATCGGACAGGTCACCACGAAAGTCGGGATCAGATACTCGACGTTCTACCGGTACTTCTCGAATCACGACGCGTTCCTCGAAGCCATGATCGCCGATGCCTTCGCCGGCAACGAGGAACCCGGACACACCGACGCCGCAGCGACTCACTCGCCCAACCAGACGAGCCAGAACCCCCACAGCGCAGAGGATGCTCCTCGTCTGACGAAAGCGTCCGCGGCACTCGACCACAGCGCCCGACGGCTGAACACCGTACTCGACGAACACCCCGGACTGGCCTCCGTCCTGGTCTCGATGCCCTGGCCCCAGCCGCCAGTCCGCACCCTCCGCGACACACTCATCAAGCGCCTCACCACAGCAGGCACACCGGAACATCCCGCCACCGCGGCCGCCGATCTACTGATCTCCAGCACAGTGTTCGCCCACCTCACCACCACATCGGACACGACCTCCCAGCAAGACACATCCGAAATCACCCAGGCCCAACTCGTCCTCATCACCCTCGCCGTGAGCCGCCACCTGTAAGGACGAGACGATGACATCCCAAGAATGTGTCTTCCTGAAAGCCCAGATCACAATGCCGCTGGAAGTCCAAGCCCCACCGGGTTCGGCACTTCGCGACGGCCGATTCCGGCTTGAGTCCCGGCAAACCAAGAGACCACCGATGCTTGGACATGTACTGCCGCTGGGGAAAAGCCGACCACCCGAAACACCACCAATCCGGCCGCCGACCTGCTGATTCGCTGGTCGAGACGGGTCGTCGTTTGACGTCACTGGTCGGGCTGGCTTGTACCGGATTGGTACCGGCTGCTTCGCCACTTGGCGACCAGGCTCGTCAGTGCGCTCCACGCGCACCACCACGACGACGGGCTGAGCCTGGCGTTCACCACGTGGCCCGATCACTCCGCGAACACGTAGGCATCACCGGTGCAACGGACAGTCTGGTCGCGGCGCGACCTCTAAGGACGGGCCGTCGACCCATGATGGGACCGACGCGACATCGGACCGCGTCAACAGTCACTCTTGGGAACCAGCCCCTGCTCGCACGCGTACTGCATCTGGATCTCACCGCTGGTCGGCGCACGGCCAGCCAACGTGCCCGGGTCCAGGTATCCCTGGTAGGCCGAGCACGACGGGTCGAACTTCCCGGCAGCGATCGCCCGCTGCGCGCAGTTACCCCCAGACTTCCTCGTCTCCCGAGTCTTGTCAGTGGGCTGTCGGACTTGGCCGCGCCTGGCCGCCTCCTGCGCTTGCGCCTTCTCCTCGGCCGCCTTCTTCTCGGCCGCCGCAGCTCGGTCAACCTCCCTGCGGACTGCCTCGATCGCTCCGGCCACGGTCGCACTCAGGCTGGACGACCCCGCATCGAGACGGGGTAGCAGCGCGGCGGCAGGTACGGACTGGTTGACCGCCAACGGGGTCGTCGACTCGGCAGCGACTCGGTCGGCACCCGACGCTGCGGTGCACGCGGCACTCACGAGAGTAGTAGCGATCACGCCGGCAAGGACGTAGCGGCCGATACCCATCGTTGCCTCCCGGTTCGCGACACCGACCGCCATGCGCTGGGGGCCTGCACACCGTGTCGCGGGTGGCCTAGCGATGGTTACGACGTCCGCCGAGTAGTCACCACTTCTGATGAGCGTGGCGAGGACCTGCACCTCGCCACTCCATTAGACACTCGGGCCAACGCCTGGACACCCAGCTTGGAAGGCCTCGCAAGACTGGCGTTCTCCGTCACTGACCTGTAAAAACAGCGGACTGCGCACCCCGCGGCTGACCGTGGTTGACCGCCGGTAGTTGCACGCCAATTGCACGCTCCGAGCACTGCGGTTCCCGATCACGACTTCTTCCGTGTGAAAAAACCAGAGCGTCAGGCAGACGGGCGGGTAATGCCCATCCAGTGTGCCCGTCTCATCCCTGGGCGTCCGCAGGCAGTTGATCAAGCAGACCGTGGTCACCTCGGTGCCGCGCCCTGGATCCGGGGAGACGAGATCCCCTACGTCAGCCCGCACTTGTAAAGACACCGTCCACGGATGAGCGGTATGAAGATCTCGTCGATGATCTCTATCAGGACCTCGTCCGGTACGGCCGGAACACCGAGCAAGGCGTACTCGCCACGCAACACCGTCATAGGGAGCGCCGCCACCCTCGGATGCACGGCTTCCGGCGAAGCTTCGCCGCGCACCACCGCCTGGTCCACGATCGCCACCCAGGCGGCGTCCAGCGCGCCCCCTCCGGCCTGCTCGCGCAGCAGCTCCAGCAGCGCGGGCTCGTCGGCGGCCGCGGCCAGGAGATCACGCAGGATCTCCCCGCGAGGCGAGGACCAGGTCGAGTTGACCTGCCGCAGCAGCTCCAGGGCATCACTGCGGAGATTTCCCGTGTCCGCGGCCGGAGTGTGAGCGTCTGCCACGTATGTGTAGGCGGCGACGCCGAGCGCAGCGCGCCCGGGCCAGCGCCGGTAGATCGCGTTCTTGTTCGTGCCGGCGCGCAGCGCGACCTTGTCCATCGTCATACCGGCGTAGCCGGAAGCAACGAGTTCATCGGCGGCCGCACGCAGGATCGCCTGCTCCAGTTCCGCACCGCGCCGCCGCCCCCCTGTCACGGTACGGAGCGTACCTCCACCTGCTACGGTACTGCTCGTACCTTATGGAGGTTGCGATGCGAGCATGGGGCGTCACCTACGACACCGGCTTCACCAGCTGCGGAAGCACGACACACGAACCGTACGACCCCGCGGTCGTCGCCGAGGACATGCGGATCATCCGTGAAGAGCTTCTCGCCGACGCCGTACGGATCACCGGCGGAGTCGCCGACCGCCTGGAGACCGCCGCGCGGCACGCGGCAGCCGTCGGCCTGGAGGTCTGGTACTGCCCGTTCACCCATGACCTGACCACCGACGAGCTGTTGGCATTCCTACTGGACGCAGCCGAGCGCGCGGAGCGCATCCGACAGGAAGGTGCGGACATCCGGTTCCTCACCGGCTCGGAGATCAGCATCATGACGATCGGCCTGATGCCCGGGCAGACGCTGGCCGAACGATCCGCGGTACTCGCAGACCCGGCGCGTGTTCGCGAAATCCTCCCGGGAGTGCAGCGCAGGACCAACGCACTACTGGCCCGAGCAGTCGAGGGGGCACGCGAGCGATTCGGAGGCCTCATCGGCTACGCGTCACTCCCCCTGGAGGGAGTGGACTGGACGCCATTCGACTTCATCGCGACCGACGCGGGTTACCGCGATGCCGGCAACACCGACACCCTACCCGCGAACCTCGCCGCCATGACCTCGCACGGAAAACCGTTCGCAGTGACCGAGTTCGGTTGCGCAGCCTTCACCGGAGCCGCCGATCGGGGCAGCCGGGGCGACATCATCGGCTACGACGACCGGACAGGGCACGCAACGCACCTCACCGAGACCGTCGAGCGCAACGAATCCGAACAAGCCGCCTACCTCCTGGATCTCCTCCACCTCTACGACTCGGGAGGCGTTGACACGGCGTTCGTGTACACCTTCGCCTCCAGACACCTGCCGACCTCCGACCAGCCAGAGCAAGACTTCGACCTGGGAAGCTTCGGGATCGTCAAGCCCCTTACCGACGGACGCACCGGCAACGCCTACCCAGGGATGCCATGGGAGCCAAAGGCAGCCTTCTCGGCACTGGCCGAGTACGGCCGGACGCGGACCGTCCGACCCGAGACCTGAAGCTTCGACGAGACGCTGCGCACCAACCGTTCCCCCATCGAGGACCCTGCGGAGGTCGACTGCACTGCACGCCTACCGGCACTGACAACTCACCCAAGCGGCAGCGCGCAGCGAGATGCCACCGGGCAACTCGAAATCCGCGGAGACAAGATCCACTACTTCCGGCGACTCTCGACGTTCGCCGTCGCCCCTCGTGCACTGCGCGGACTCACCGACGCGCCCTCCACCGGTAACGGTCCGCCGTCGGCTTCTGCCGTTGAATTCCGGGGGTAGCCCGGGGGCGAGCCCGCTCCCCCGCGCCTTCTGAGTGCCATCAGGCGACCGCGCTTTCTCAGGCCGCCGAGTCCAGTCCGCTGCGGGCGTATATCGTCCTCTCTCTTCTCACCGGGGCTCGGACCGAGGAAGTGCGCGCACTGCGCTGGGGCGACGTGGATCTCGACGGGACTCCGAACGCAACTCCGCCGCTCCCGCCGTCGATCTCCGTCGTCAGATCGGTGCGGATCGGTGGAGACACCAAGACGCGGAAGTCCCGCCGTCGTCTTGGGATGCCACAGCGTTGCGTCACCGTGCTCCGTGACCACGCGAAACGGCCCGGGGCTGAAAGTGCACTGGACTCGCTCGTCTTCGCCACCCGCACTGTATCGGAGATGGACGCGCACAACGTCCGCCGCTCGTTCCGCAAGATCGCAGCCGCCGCCGGCCTGCACGCGGCCGAGTGGACACCTCGGGAGATGCGGCACAGCTTCGTCTCGCTGCTCTCGGACTCCGGGATGCCTCTGGAGGACATCTCCCGGCTGGTCGGGCACAGCGGGACGGGCATCACCGAGGCCGTGTACCGACAGCAGCTCCGACCCGTTCTCGAACACGGCGCGACAGCAATGGACGACATCTTCCCGGTCGTGGACCGCTAGTTCATCGGATCACCCAGTGGTGAGTCCGGGAAGTAGGTCGACGAGGGCATCGAGCAGCGCGGGATCCGACCGGTCCTGGCGAGGCTCGATGCCCGTCGGCACGCCCGACCCCGGCAGCCCCCACCACACACGCCTCGGCTCCAGTCCGTCCACAGCTCGGTACCACTCCTGCAACGGCTCACGTAGCCGCGCGTGCAGCTCGAAGCTGCGCCGCGATCTCGTCCGGTCGCCGGCCTTCCGCGCCCGCAACGTCGCCAGATCGGGGACGTGCACCAGCACGAGATCGGCGAACCCCAGCTGACCGGCCTCGAACGCCCGGTGCACTGCGCGCAGTTCACGCTCCCACCGCCCGATCGAACCCGCTCCGATCCGCGCCAGACACCAGCTGTAATGCAGCTTCAGCGGGTCGCTGTCGCACACCGCGACACCACCCGCCGACTCGATCACCCTCGCCGCAACCCATCGACCCGTGTTCACCCCGACCCAGAAGGCCGCCTGGGCCTCCAAGTCCTTACCGTCGGGCTCGCACCCTGTCGGGGCGTACTCCGGCACCACCGCATCCCCTCCGAACCGCGCACACCACGTCGTCTTCCCCGCGGCGCTGGGGCCCTCGACAGCGACGATCATGGCGCATCGGCCTCCCGCCCATAGACACTCAGTTAGTCACTCAGCGGTTCGCGGGACTGGCCGAAACTTCGGGTGCGACAGCCGTGGGGACCGTCCAGGGACCACTGCACGATCACGAATCCACAGGTCAAACGAGTAAAGGCCGGTACCCGATGCTCTCGGATACCGGCCTCCGGCCTGTCGGGACGACAGGATTTGAACCTGCGACCCCTTGACCCCCAGTCAAGTGCGCTACCAAGCTGCGCCACGTCCCGGCCGCCCCTCGCGAAGCGAGAGCAACACTACCTCACCCCCGGCGCCGGGACTCCGGGGGTGTCGTCCCCCGGGTCCAGGCTGCGCACCAGCGCCACGGCCTCCAGCTGCGACCCCACCTCGAGCTTCCCGAGCACCGCCCTGACCTGCGTCCGGACGGTCGGCAGCGACACCACGAAGTGGTTCGCGATGGCCTGCGCGCGCATCCCGCCGGCGAGGAGGTCGAGCACCTCCCGCTCGCGCCGGGTCAGCGCCGCGAGCCGGCCCCGGACCGACTGCTGGCGGGCGTCCCACTCCAGGTACCGGCGGACGAGCTCCTCGCGCTGGGTCGGCTTCAGCAACGACCGGCCCGCGCGGGCCTCGCGGATGTTCACGAGGAGCGTGGGCATCGCCGCCGACTTCGGCACCCAGGTGAATCCCCCGTGGTGCAGGGCCGCGCCGATCCGCAGCGGGTTGGAGCTCCCCGAGAGCACCAGGATCCGCCAGCCCGCGCGGCGCAGCTCGGGGATCAGCGGGATCGTGTCGACCCGGCGGCCCCGTTCGTCGCGGCCCAGGTCGAGGTCGAGGTCGAGGACGAGCAGGCCGGGGACGACGCCGTCGACGGCCCGCCGCACGTCGATCTCGGAGTGCGCGGGGACGAAGTGCGCGTCCTCGCCGTCCCGGCGCAGTGCCGTCGCCAGCGAGGTGCCGACGAGCTGGTGGTCGTCGAGCACCAGCACGGCGCCGCTGGCGAGCGCGCCGCCACCGCCGTCGGGCGGTCGTGACCACGACACCCGCCCGTCCCCCACACGGGCGGGTGTCATGTCAGGGCTCCCGGTGTCAGGAGTCCCCGTCCGAGGAGCGCGGTGCGCCGGTCCAGGGCGTCCAGCTCGCGCTCGTAGGCGGTCGGGCGTGACCGCCGGTCCCACAGTTCGAGGGCCTGTCGCCACGCGATCTCCCGGGGCAGCACGATCGCGATGCAGCAGCTCGCGCCGTCCCGGGTGAGCGCGGCCAGGTGCTGGGTGACGACGTCGTGCACGGCCCGGCAGTCGGCCCGCTCGGCCGCTCCGGGCGCGCCGCGGCCCAGCACCGTGCAGGTGCGGACGACCGCGGCCGGCAGGTCGAGGTTCACCAGCGCGTTCGCCCCGACGACGGCGAGCTGCACCGGGGAGATCCGCCGCTGCGACCGCCGGTCGACCAGCACCGCCCAGGAGCGCGGCGGGACGCCGCCGGCGACCGAGGCCCGCAGCGCCTGCAGGTAGCGGCGGGCGAGCTCGACGTCCAGCCGGGCCAGGAAGTCCTTGCCGGGGACGTGGTCGTCGTCGAGCTGGGCCCTGATGTCCCGGGTGATCCGCAGGTGGAGCCGGTTGAAGGCGGCGACGCCGTCGCGGCGGCCGTGGTCCTCGACGAGCATCTCCTGCAGCCGCTCGAGGTGCCGGACGACGCCGTCGACGTCGTCCGGGACGGTCGCGAGCAGCCGGCCGATCCGCGGGGCGAGGTGTGGTGGGCCGGCCCCCGGCACGCCCGGCGGGCGCTCCGTCATGGTGGTCATCCGGGCCTCCCGGCGGGATCGGCGAGGAGACCAGCATCGACCGGTGGTCGCCCGCCGCCATCGGGCGTATGCCCTAGACCGCGTCCGGGAGCGCCCTAATCCGGCACGCCCCCGTGCTCGACGACGCCCGCCTCCGGGAGGTGCCGCCGCAGCACGCCGGCGGCCTGGGTCCGGTTCGTCACGCCGAGCTTGGCGAAGATCCGTGCCAGGTGCGCACCGACCGTCTTGGGCGCGATGAACAGCCGGGCGGCGATCTCCTTGTTCGTCGCACCCGCGGCGAGGACCTGGAGGACCTCCAGCTCACGCCCGGTGAGCGTGCCCAAGGGGTGGTCCACCGGCGACGACGGCCCGGGCACGGCGACCGGGCCGCCGTTGCCCGCGGACGGGTCCGGCAGGTCCGGGACCGCGATCCGGGCCCGCCGCGCGACGGTGGCGATCTCGGCCAGCAGGGGTTCGGCGCGCAGCGCCCGCGCCCCCGCCGCGGCCCGGGCCAGCTCGGCGGCACCGGTGGCCCGCCGGCCGGTGAGGAGGGCCTCGGCGCTGCGCAGCCGTGCGTACGCCGTCGGGTAGGGCTGGCCCAGCCGTTCCAGGAGGTCGGCCACCCGGCCCCAGGTGCCGGGGTCGGCGCCGGCGGTGGTCCGGGCGTCCTCCGCGGTGCACATCGCCTCGTAGGTGGCGAGGACGCCGCGCAGCGCCGGGTCGGAGCGTTCGCCGCGGGCGGTGAGCTCGCGGCGGTGGCGGCGCAGCCGTCGTACCGCACCGGCGTCGACGGGGTGCCCGGCGAGGAACGCCTCGGCCTGTGCCCGGGCGCCGTGCCAGAGCAGCGGCGCGACCGCGAAGACGTCGTCGATGCCGGAGTCGACGACGTCGAGACCGGTCCCGACGTGGTCGAACGCCGTCCCGGGGCGGCCGCGCCACATCTCGAGGCCGGCGCGCAGGATCAGCAGCGGGAGGCGCAGCTTCGGCAGGCCGGTCGATCCGGCGACGAGCTCGACGGCCGCGAGGTCGGTGTCGGAGCCGTCGAGGTCCCCGCGGCCCATCCGCAGCCGGGCACGGGCGAGCCGGAGCTCGATCATCTCCGAGCCGGCCGGTGCGGCCGCCCAGGCCGTCGCGACCTCGTGCTCGGCCTCGTCCCACGCCCCCTTGCGGAACAGCCCGTTCGCGGCCTCCGCGCGCAGCGACACCGCCGCCGTGCGGCCGAGGCCGAGCGCGGTCATGCGGTCGGCACCGGCCCGGGCCTCGGCGACGCCGTCGTCGAGGGCGTTGAGCGGGCCGGACAGGAGTGCCGCGCGCCGCAGCAGGCACTCCCCCAGCGTCGCCGGGTCGCCGGTCGCCTCGGCGATGCCGACGGCCTCCGACAGCGCCTCCATCCCGGCCGTGCCGTCGCGGGAGTGCGCCGCGCCGAACCCGAGCACCCCCAGCACCGACGCCAGCGCCCGCGGCTCGCCGACCCGCCGCGCCGGTACGAGCGCGCGGTGGGCCATCTCCCGGGCGGCGACGTAGTCGGCGCGCGCGAGCAGCGCCGACGCGTACCCGGCGAGGACCTCGGCGCGGGCGCCGTCGGCCGGGTCGACGGGCAGCGCGTCCGCGCGGGCACCGGGCGCGGTGGCCGGGTCCCCGGGCACCGCGTCGGGGCCGGGAGGTTCGGGGAGCGCGGCCGCTGCCCGCCGGTAGGCCTCCTCCGCCTCCCCCGCCTGCCCCGCCGACATCAGGTAGCGGCCCAGCCGGGCGCGCAGCACGGCCTCGTCGAGCCCGGACGGGCCGTCCGGGTCGGCGAGGCGTTCGGCCAGCAGCGCGACCGCGGAGTCGTGGTCGCCCGCGAGGTCCGCCGCCGCGGCCGCCCGTTCCAGGTATCCACCGCGGGCGCCGTCCGCCCCGGGGACGGGCAGCGTCGCGGCCCGCAGCCAGTGCCGGTGCGCCTCGGCGTACCCGCGCAGCCGTTCGGCCTCCTCCGCCGCCGCCAGCGTCGCCTCCAGCGCCTCGGCGGGGCGCCCGGCCCGCTGCCAGTGGTGCGCCAGCCGGGCCGCGGTGCCGGGCCGTGCCACGGACCCGGCGACGGCCCGCGCGTACCGCCCGTGCAGCTCCACCCGCTCGGCGGGCAGCAGGTCGCCGGCGACCACCTCGGCCATCAGTCCGTGCCGCAACGCGTAGCCGTCGGCGGCGGTGACCACGACGAACCCGCCGTCGACGGCCTCCCGTACGGCCGTCGCCAACTCGGCACCCGGTGCGTCCAGCACCGTGGCCAGCAGGGCGTGCTCGACGTCGCCGACGCCCGCGGCGACCGCGCGCACGACGTCCTGTGCCTGCGGCGACAGTCCCGCGACCCCGGCCCGGACCAGCTCGCGCACGGTCTGCGGCACGCCGGTCGGGTCCCCGTCCTGCACCGCGCGGACGGTCTCCTCCGCGAGGAACACGTTGCCCGCCGAGTGCGCCCACACCAGGGGTTCGAGATCGGGCCGGTCCGGCATCCACCGCCCGACCAGCTCGGCCAGCTCGGCTCGCGGGAGCGGCCCGACCTGGGAGAAGGAGACCGTGCGGTGCCGGCGCAGCTCGGTCACCAGCGGCAGCAGTACGGCGGGCGTCCCGCCGGTGGGGTCGTCGCGGTAGGTGCCGACGACGAGCACCGGCTCGGTCGCGAGGCCGGCCAGCAGGTAGGCGAGCAGGTCGCGGGTCGACCGGTCGGCCCAGTGCAGGTCGTCGACGACGAGCACCACGGGCCCCGGGCGGGCCGCCCGTCCGACGAGCGCCGAGAGCTGCGCGAGCATCCCGACCCGGTCCCCGACGGCGCGGCCGGTGTCGTCGAGCCGGTCGAGCGCCTCGGTGAACACCCCGGCGAGCGGCCCCGGCACCGAACGGGCGTGCGCCCGCAGGGCCGACACGACCGGCCAGAACGACGGCGCGTCGGCGATGTCCAGCGCCCGGCCGGTGAGCACGACCGCGCCCTCGGCCGCCGCCGCCCGCCCGAACTCGGTGACCAGGCGGGTCTTGCCGACGCCCGCGTCACCGCCGAGCAGCACGGCCGACGCGCCGCGCTCCGCGGTCCCGGCCAGCGCGGCGCGCAGGAGCTCCAGCTCGGCGCCGCGGCCGTGGAAGGTCCGCTCGGCCGGAGTGTCGCTCACGGTGCACAGATTAGTGAGAGGGCATGTACCGATCCAGCCCGTCGGTCCGATTCATGCCGTGTCGGCCACGACCCACCGGGCGACGAGGATGCTGAGCCAGGCCAGCACGCGGGCGTCCGGCTCGCAGCCGCGCCCGTCCCACGGGTGCATCATGTCGGCGTACCAGGACGCCTCGGTGCGCGCGTCGTCGACCAGCTCGTCACCGCCACGGTGGGCCAGCGCGATCTCGCACGCCGCGCGTACGCGCCAGATCCACCATCGCTCGACCACCGTCACGGGAGCGGTCTCGGCCACGGCCCCCGATCGGTTACAGCGGTGCCGCGGCGGCGTCGGAGAGGTCGAGGACGACCTTCCCCGTCACCTCTCCCGACCGGAGCAGGTCGGCCGCCGTGGCGGCCTCGGCGAGCGGGACCACCCGGTCGACGGTGGCGCGTACCCGGCCGTCGGCGACGAGGTCCAGCACCGGTGTGAGCGCGCCGGCGACGGCGGCGCGCTCGTCGGCGCCACGCACGCTGAACGTCGTGCCGATCAGCCGCAGCCGACGGAACGACAGCGTGTTCAGGTCCAGCGTCGCGGCCGGCCCGGCGAGGCGTCCGATCTGGACGGCGGTGCCGCCGATCCGGATGCCGCCCAGTGCCGCGGCGAGGTGGTCGCCACCGACGAGGTCGAGGACGACGTCGACGCCG
Source organism: Pseudonocardia sp. EC080619-01 (assembly GCF_001420995.1). NCBI lineage: Bacteria > Bacillati > Actinomycetota > Actinomycetes > Pseudonocardiales > Pseudonocardiaceae > Pseudonocardia > Pseudonocardia sp. EC080619-01. The sequence continues at coordinate 200,213 of NZ_CP012184.1, forward strand.
GCCCCACCGGTCGCCTCGCGCAGGGCAGTGGCGAGCCCGTCGGTACCGACCAGCGGCTCGGCGCCCGCGGACCGAAGCGAGCCCGCCTTCGCCGGGGAGGTCGTCGTCGCCAGCACCGGGGCGGCACCGAGTGCCGCGGCCAGCCGGATCGCGACCTGGCCGACGCCCGTCGTCCCGCCGAGCACCAGCACCGCCCCACCGTCGAACCCGGCCTGGGTGACCAGCGCGTCGTGCACGGTCTCCAGCGCGACCGGGAGTGCGGCGGCGTCGGTCCAGGCCAGCCCGGCGGGGACCGGCAGCGCCCGCCGCGCGTCGACGACGGCGTAGTCGGCGAACGCGGCCGGCGCCGTCGCGAGCACCCGGTCCCCCAGTCCGCGGCCGGCGGTTCCCGGGCCCGCGCCGACGACCTCGCCGGCGAGCTCCATCCCGGCCGTGAACGTGCCGTCCGGATCGGCGTGCGGGACGGGGTAACCGCCCGCCAGCGCCAGCAGGTCGGCCCGGTTCACCCCGGCCGCCCGGACACGGACGAGCAGCTCGCCGGGGCCGGGCTCGGGCACCGGCACCTCGGCGACGTCCCACTGTGGCCCGGTCCCACCGCGGAGCGCGCGCATCACGAGCGCGGGCGCTTCTCGCGCACCCGCACCGAGACCCGGATCGGCGAGCCGCCGAAGCCGAACTCCTCACGCAGCCGCCGCTCGACGAAGCGCCGGTAGCCCGCCTCGAGGAAGCCGGAGCTGAACAGCACGAACGTCGGCGGACGGGTCTGCGCCTGCGTCGCGAACATGATCTTCGGCTGCTTGCCGCCGCGCACCGGCGGCGGGGTGGCGGCGACCAGGTCGCTGAGCCACTGGTTGAGCCGGCCGGTGGGCACGCGGGTGTCCCACGACTCCAGCGCCCGGCGCAGCGCGGGCGCGACCCGCTGGGTCGCCCGGCCGGTCAGCGCGGACACGTTGACCCGCTCCGCCCAGCGGACGCTGATCAGGTCGCGCTCCAGCTCCCGGGTCAGCTGGTGGCGGCGCTCCTCGTCGACGAGGTCCCACTTGTTGAACAGGATCACCAGCGCCCGGCCTGCCTCGGCGACCATCGTCAGGACCCGCTGGTCCTGCTCGGCGATCGGCTGCGACGCGTCGATGAGGACCAGCGCGACCTCGGCGGCCTCGATCGCCGAGCTCGTCCGCAGGCTCGCGTAGTACTCCATGCCCGACGCCATCTTGACCCGCTTGCGCAGGCCGGCGGTGTCGACGAACCGGAACACCTCGCCGTCCAGGTCGACCAGGGAGTCGACCGGGTCGACGGTGGTGCCGGCGACGTCGTGCACGACCGACCGCTCCTCGCCGGCGAGCTTGTTGAGCAGGCTGGACTTGCCGACGTTGGGCTTGCCGACCAGCGCGACCCGGCGCGGACCGGCACCGGAGGCGCCGAAGTCGTCGCGCGGGGTCTCGGGCAGCACCTCGAGGATCGCGTCGAGCAGGTCACCGGAGCCGCGGCCGTGCAGGCCCGAGACGGGGTGCGGCTGGCCGAGCCCGAGCCGCCACAGCTCGGCGGTGTCGGAGGTGAGCCGGTCGTCGTCGACCTTCGTCGCGGCCAGCATGACCGGCACCTTCGCGCGGCGCAGCACCCGCGCGGCCGCCTGGTCGGTGGCAGTCGCGCCGACCGAGGCGTCGACGACGAGCAGGACGGCGTCGGCCGTCCGCATCGCCGTCTCGGCCTGCTGGGCGACGAAACCCTGCAATCCGTCCGCGTCCGGCTCCCAGCCACCGGTGTCCATCAGCTTGAACCGGCGGCCGTTCCACAACCCGTCGTAGACGACGCGGTCGCGGGTCACCCCCGGCACGTCCTGCACGACCGCCTCGCGACGCCCCAGCATCCGGTTGACCAGCGTGGACTTGCCCACGTTCGGTCGTCCCACGACGGCCAGCGTCGGGGTCGCCAGCACCTCGTCGGGGTCGATTCCGGCCGCGACGCGGCCCTCCTCGTCGACCGCCACGAACTCGGCGGGGTCCAGGCCCAGCCGGTCCATCTCCGCGCGGTCGGCGGCGTCACCGATCTCGACGCCGGCGGGGTACTCGTCCCCTGCGCCGGTGCTCGTTCCGCGTCCGCTGCTCTCGTTCACCTGTCACTCACGTCCCCGGCCGGATCGATCCGGCCGCTCTGCTGTCCCTCTCGGGACGTCTCCAGTTCGCGGACCAACGTCCGCAGTGCCGTCGCGACGGCGGTGGTCGCCGCGGCCAGTCCGGCCCGCCCGGGCTCCGACGGTGCCGGCAGCGGCTCGCCCACCAGCACGTCCACCCGCGGGCGGAACCGGCGCCCGCCCCCGTCCGGACGGCGGGTGCCACGCACCGCCACCGGCAGCAGCGGCGCCCCCGCGGCCCGGGCGAGCCAGGCAGCGCCCTGCCGGGCGGCGGCCACGTCGCCGGTACCGCGGGTCCCCTCCGGGAACACCGCGACCAGCCCGCCGTCGCGCAGCACGCCCAGCGCCGCCGTCAGCGGCCGCCGGTCGACGGTGTCCCGGCGGACCGGGATCTGCCCGATGGCCGGCAGCAGCACCGCCAGCGGCCCGGCGAACATCTCCGCCTTCACCAGGAACACCGCGCGCCGCCCGAACATGCCGAACAGCAGCGGTCCGTCGACGAACGCGCTGTGGTTCGCGACGACCACCACCGGCCCCCCGGCCGGGATCCGCCCGCCGTGCAGGAGCCGGACCCGGTAGAACGGCACCCACAGCCACGTCCCGATCCAGCGGGCCAGGTCGTGCAGCCACCCGAGCCCGTGCTCCGGCAGCGCACGGGCGGGGCTCACCCGACCAGCCCCCGTTCCGCGACGAGCTCGCGCAGCCGCTCCAGCACCGAGTCGGCCGAGAGCCGGTCCGTGTCGAGCACCAGCGCGTCGGCCGCCGCGTAGAGCGGGGAGATCCGCCGTGACGAGTCGAGCCGGTCCCGGCGCTCGACGTCGGCGAGCGTGACGTGCAGGTCGGACTCCCGCCCGGCCCGCGCGTCCTGCCGCCCGCGCCGCGCCGCACGGACCTCCGGCGACGCCGTCAGGTAGACCTTGAGCGGCGCGTCCGGCACCACCACGGTACCGATGTCACGGCCCTCGACCACGATCCCGCCGCCGTCCCCGGTCGCCGCCCGGATCAGCGCGTGCTGCCGTGCGACCAGCTCGGCCCGGACCTCCGGGACCGCGGACACGGCCGACACGAAGCCGGTCACCTCCGGGCCGCGGATGTCGGCCGACACGTCCTCGCCGTCCAGGGTGATCGACGGAGCCGCCGGGTCGGTACCGGACTCCATGCGTGCACCGGTCGCGACCCGCGCGATCTCCTCCACGGGGGTGTCCTCGGTCAGCCCGGCCCGCAGCGCCGCCAGGGTCGCGGCGCGGTACATCGCGCCGGTGTCGAGGTAGGCCGCCGAGCAGGCCTGCGCCAGCCGCCGGGAGACGGTCGACTTGCCCGTCCCGGACGGACCGTCCATCGCGACGACGCCCCGCAAGGCCACCTGTCCCCCATGAGGTCGAGCCGATGATTCCGCAGGGCATTCTCGCCGGTCCGGTGCGGTGCACCGGGGGCGGGGTGGCCTACTGCGGAAGATCGGTGCGCAGGGCGCGGGCCCCGTGCAGGTAGACGTGCCGCATCTCGGCCCGCGACTTCGGTGTGTCCACGTGGGCGAGCAGCCGCAGCACCCGCGGCAGCGCGCCCGGCACCGACATCTCGGTGGCGCACATCAGCGGGACGTCGGTGAGCCCGAGCAGCCGCGCCGCATAGGCCGGGAACTCCGCGGACAGGTCGGGGGTGGCGGTGAACCAGATCGAGATGATGTCGTCGGAGACGAGCTCGTTGCGTTCCAGCACCGCGCTGACCAGCTCGGCGGAACGGTCGAGGATCTGGGACCGCTCGTCGGCGTCGACCTGCGTCGCGCCCCGCAGCGCACGGACCGCCACTACAGCCCCACAGCCTTGTACAGCGACCCGACCTCGACCCGGTCCAGCGGACGGAGCTTGCCGGGCTTCTGGTTGCCGAGCCGGACCTCGCCGACGGCGGTGCGCACCAGTCGCTGCACCGGGTGCCCGACCTCGGACAGCATCCGCCGCACGATGTGCTTGCGCCCCTCGTGCAGGATCAGCTGCACGGTGGAGCGGCCGGGCACGGCGTCGACGAGCTTGAAGGCGTCGACGCGGGCGATGCCGTCCTCCAGCTCGATCCCGTCCCGCAGCCGCCGGCCCAGGTCGCGGGCGATCTTCCCCTCGACCTCGGCCAGGTAGGTCTTGGGCACCTCGTACGACGGGTGCATCAGCCGGTGGCCGAGCTCGCCGTCGTTGGTGAGCAGGAGCAGGCCCTCGGTGTCGGCGTCCAGGCGGCCGACGTGGAACAGCCGCTGCGCGGAGTTCATCAGCTCGACCCGGTCGGCGAGCAGGTCACCGACGCACGGGCGGCCGAGGTCGTCGGACATCGTCGAGTGCAGTCCGACCGGCTTGTTCAGCGCCAGATAGACCTGGTCGTCGCGCAGGGTGACCCGGGCGCCGTCGACGTGCAGGACGGCGGTCTCCGGGTCGATCCGGCGGCCCATCTCGCGGACGGTCTCGCCGTCGACCTGGACGCGGCCCTGGGCGATCAGCTCCTCGGCGGCGCGCCGGGACGCGACACCCGCGCGGGCCAGCACCTTCTGCAGCCGTACGCCGTCGGGGTCGTGTGCGGTACTCATTCGTCTATCCGTCCAGGTCGTCGATCGCGTCGATGTCGGGCAGCAGCGGCGCCAGCGGGGGCAGGTCCTGCACCGAGGAGAGCCCGAGCCGTTCGAGGAACAGCTCGGTCGTCCGGAACAGTGTCCCCCCCGTCTGTTCCTCGGTTCCCGCCTCCTCCACCAGCCCGCGGGTGAGCAGCGTACGGAGCACACCGTCGCAGTTGACGCCCCGCACCGCGGCCACCCGCGCACGGGTCACCGGCTGCCGGTACGCCACGACGGCGAGGGTCTCCAGCGCCGCCCGGGTCAGCCGGGCACGCTGGCCGTCGAGCAACAGCTTCTCGACGTAGGGGGCGTAGCGGTCGCGGGTGTAGAACCGCCAGCCCTCACCCACCCGGCGCAGGTCGATGCCGCGGCGGTCCGCGGTGTACGCCAGCGACATCCGGTTGAGGGTCTGCCGGATCCGCGACGGCGTCTGGTTCAGCGTCGTGGCCAGGGAACCCTCGTCGACGGGTGAGTCGACGACGAGGAGGAGGGCCTCGAGGGCGAGCTCCAGCTCGGTGTCGTCGGCGAGGTCGTCGGGGTCGAGGTCCTCGGCGTCGGGCTCCCCGGTGCCGGGCTCCCCGGTGCCGGGCTCCCCGGTGCCGGGCTCCCCGGCCTCCTCGGCGGCGTCCTCGTCGGCGTCCTCATCGGGCCCGGCGGCCCCGGCGTCCTCGTGGCCGGCCTCGTCGCTCGGTGCACCGGACTCGCTCGGCTCCCCGGTATCGGCCCGCCCGGCCACCTCGGCCCGCTCAGCCACCTCGGCCCGCTCAGCCATCTCGGCCCGCTCCTCGTCGGCCCGCTCCTCGTCGGCCCGATCCGCCCCGTCGACCGGCTCCGCCACGCCCGGCTCGCTCTCTCCACCGCCGTCGACCTGCACGGCATGGCCCTGACGAGGGCCGGAACGTGCACCCCGATCACCGGGGACGGGATCCTCCACCGGGCCGGCGTCGAGCGTGACGTCCGGGTCCTCGGAGGAGCCCTGGCGCAACGCTCGGTCCGCCTCGGGGGTGGGAGCAACCGCGTGGGGACTGCGCGGCACCGTCCGGCCGATCAGGCGCATCAGCTCGGACGGGTCCTCCGGGTCGTCGGACCCCGGGCGGTCGTCCGGCTCAGTCACCGGTCGTCCCGGCCCTCTCGCCGTGCACGGTGCCGCCGTCCACGGCGGGCCTGCCCACGCCGCCCGAACCGGAGTCGCCGGGGCCGGAGTCGCCCGGGCCGGAGTCCCCGGAGTGGGAGTCGACGAGGTCGGAGTCGGAGTCGCCGTACTCGGGGTCGTCCACCCAGGTGTCGTCCGCGGCCGAGTCGACCGCGTCGGAGTCGTCCGCGTCGGAGTCGTCCACCCAAGGGTCGTCCGCGGCCGAGTCCGCCCCGGGACCCTCGCCGTCGGGATCGTCCGCGGCGGGGTCACCGACGTCCTCGGAACCACCCGGAGCGGAACCCTCGGCACCGGAGCCGTCGCCGCCGTCGTCGACGCGGTTCTTCTTGCGCCGCCGCCGGTTCCGCGCCCGCACGGCCTCCTCCGCGGCCGCCGCCTCGTCCTCCAGTGCGGCCGCGTAGGCGACGGGGTCGTCGGTACGGTCCGCGGTCCAGGTGACGGTCAGGTCGGCGAAGGGCTCCGGCTGCTCCAGCGCGACCGACCGCTCCCGGTACAGCTCCAGCAGCGCCATGAACCGGGCGATGACCTCGATCGTCGCCACGCAGTCCGCGGTGAGGTCGGCGAAGCTCGCGACCCGGTCGACGGCGAGCCGGTCGCGCAGCAGCTGTGCGTGCTCGGGCACCGACACGTGCACCGCGTGCAGGTGGTCGACGCCCACCTCCTCCGGCGGCCGCGGCCGGAACACGGCGGCGGCCAGCTCGGCGAACGCCTGCGCGTCCACCCCGAGGAGCACCTCGGGCAGGAGGTCGGCGTACCGGTCCTCGATCGACACCGAGCGCGGGAAGCGGCGCAGCGCACCGTTCTCCAGCTCGACGAACAGCTGCGCGGCCTGCTTGTAGGCCCGGTACTGCAGCAGCCGCGCGAACAGCAGGTCACGGGCCTCGAGCAGGGCGAGGTCGTCCTCGTCGTCGACCTCGGCGCCCGGGACGAGCCGGGCCGCCTTCAGGTCGAGCAGGGTCGCCGCGACGACCAGGAACTCGGTGGTCTCGTCGAGGTCGAAGTCGTCGCCGAGGTCCGCGAGGTGGGCGATGAAGTCGTCGGTGACCTTGTGCAGCGCCATCTCGGTGACGTCGAGCTCGTGCTTGCCGATCAGCTGCAGGAGCAGGTCGAACGGGCCCTCGAAGTTCGCCAGCCGCACGGTGAACCGGCGGCTGCGCGGGGAGGCGACGTCGCCGTCGTCGAGGTTCTCCGGAAGGGCGGCACCCTCGCCCGGCCCGTCGGCGAGCAGCGTCACCGGGCGATGACCTCGCGGGCCAGCATCCGGTACGCCGCGGCCGCGTGCGACGTCGGCGCCCACGAGGTGATCGGTTCCCCGGCGACCGTCGTCTCCGGGAACTTGATCGTCCGGTTGATGACGGCGTCGAACACCTTCTCGCCGAACGCCTCGACGACCCGGTCGTGCACCTCCTTGGTGTGCAGCGTCCGGGTGTCGAACATCGTCGGGAGGACGCCGAGCAGCTGCAGGTCCGGGTTGAGCCGGTCGGTGACCTTGTCGATCGTGTCCATCAGCAGCGCCACCCCACGCAGCGAGAAGAACTCGCAGGCCAGCGGGATGAGCACCTCGTCGGCGCAGGCCAGGGCGTTGATCGTCAGCAGGCCCAGCGACGGCTGGCAGTCGATGAGCACGATGTCGTAGTCCGGCAGGAACCGCTTGAGCGAGCGCCCGAGCGCCTGCTCCCGGCCCACCTCGGTGACGAGCTGGACCTCGGCCGCCGACAGGTCGATGTTCGACGGCAGCAGGTCCAGGTTCTCGACACCGGTGTCCTGCAGCACGTCGTCCGGGTCGGCGTCGCGCTCCATCAGCAGGTTGTAGATCGTCGACTCGAGCTGGTGCGGCTGCACACCCAGCCCGACCGACAGCGCTCCCTGCGGGTCGAAGTCGACGAGCAGCACCTTGCGGCCGTACTCGGCGAGTGCGGCGCCGAGGTTGATGGTCGACGTCGTCTTGCCGACGCCGCCCTTCTGGTTCGCGACGGCGATCACGCGGGCCGGGCCGTGGACGTCGAGCGGCGCCGGTTCGGGCGCGCGGCTGCTGGTCCCGGGCGATCCCCCGGTGGCGTCCGGCTCGCCGGACGCGTCGTCGAGCCGGCCCTGGGATTCCGGCGTCGGATTCATGCGGTCTCCGGTCTCCTCGTGGGGTGCGTACCGGGTCTCGGATCAGTGGCGGCGATCCTGGACCCGCACTGTAGGAACCGCCCCCACGTGCGGCAACGCGCCTCGCCGTACACGGCGCGAACTGGTGTCGGATCACCTTACCCGCGGGGTACGACGGGCCCGCGGAGCCCGGGGCGCGGCGTGTCGGTCGTCAGCCGCCGGGGGCGACGGTGACGCTGCCGGCCGTGCTGCGGGCGGTGATGCGGTGGTCGGCGCCGGGCTGGTCGGGCACTCCGACGTCGGTCGAGCCGGCGGTCGTCTCCGCCGACACGTCGTACACCGGACCGACGGGTACCCGGACGGTCACCGACCCGGCCGTCGACTCGGCGGTGACGTCCGGCGCGGCGGCGGCGAAGCCCAGCTCGACGCCGCCGGCGCTCGAGCTCGCGGTGACGGCGCCCGGCCCGAGACCGCTGCCCCGCACCGCGCCGGCCGACGAGCGCAGCTCCTGCTCACCGGTGATCCCGGAGACGTCGATCCCGCCCGCGGCGAGGTCGGCCCGCACGGACGCCGCCGCCGGGACGGTCACGACCAGCCCGGCCTGGCACCGCTCGCGGCCGTCGTCCGGGCAGCGGACGGTGATCCGCAGGACGTCGCCGTCGAGGCGGTGCTCGACCTGCGGGCGCGCGTCCCCGGTCCAGCGCAGGTCCTGCTCGACCGACGCCTGCTCCCCCGCGGCGAGCCGCAGCGCACCGGCGTCGGAGTCGATCTCGACCCTCGTCACCGCCCCGTCGATCCGGTCGGTGACGCTCTCCCGCTGTTCCGGTCCCGCCCCGCCGCATCCGGCCATCGCCAGCGCCGCGGCCGCCCCGACCACCCACACCCCGTATCGCATCGGTTCCGGAACGTAGCGGTCCGGGTTCGCGGCCCCGCACGCGGGCCCGGGCATCACCCCAGGGCGCGGGGGTGGGCGGTGGCGTAGACCTCGCGCAGGGTGTCGACGGTGACGTGGGTGTAGATCTGGGTGGTCGCCACCGAGGCGTGCCCGAGGAGCTCCTGGACGACGCGGACGTCGGCCCCTCCGGACAGCAGGTGCGTCGCGAAGCAGTGCCGCAGCGTGTGCGGCGAGACGGCGGCGACGACGGCCGGTCCGAGCCCCGACGCCTCGGCCGCCGCCCGGAGCGCGTGCCACGCACTCTGCCGCGACATCCGCCCGCCGCGGGCGTTGAGCAGCAACGCGGGCGAACCGGTGCCGCGCCCGGCGAGGTCCGGACGGGCGCGCACCCGGTAGGCGTCGACGGCGGCCAGCGCGGGCCGTCCCACCGGGACGATCCGCTGCTTGTCCCCCTTGCCGTGCAACAGGATCGTGCGGGCCCCGGGATCGAGGTCGTCGAGGTCGGCGCCGACGATCTCGGAGATCCGCCCGCCGGTGGAGTACAGCAGCTCCAGCAGCGCCCGGTCCCGGAGACCGGTGGGCCCGTCCGCGACGCACCCGGCGAGGAGCTGGTCCACCTGGTCGACCGTCAGCGCCGTCGGCAGCCGCGACGGCAGCGACGGCGGCGCCACCCCGGCCGCGACGTCGGCCGGCACGGTCCCCTCCAGGACCGCGAACCGGTGCAGGCCGCGCACGGCGGCGAGCGCCCGGGCCGCCGACGACGCGGCCAGTGGCCGCTCCCCCGTCCGCAGCGCCGTCACGAACCCGGCCACGTCGGTCTCACGGACCCGGCCCAGGTCGTCGATCCCGGCGTCGGCCAGGTGCGCGACGTAGCGGTCCAGGTCGAGGCGGTACGAGCGCAGGGTGTTCTGCGCACGTCCGCGTTCGACGGCGAGGTGGCCGAGGTAGTCCTCGACGACCCGCTCCGGCGCGGGCATCCCCTCAGCCCCGCAGTGCCGGCACGACCTCGCGCTCGAACAGCTCGATGCCGGACCGGTCGTAGGCGGCCTCCGGGAAGTAGAAGATGCCGTAGCTCATGCCCTCGTCCTGCAGGGCGGAGAGCTTCTCGACGATCTGCTCCGGGGTCCCGACGCCGGGCAGCCCGCGGAACGCGCCCAGCGCGCCCTCGGCCTTCTCCGCGCCGACGATCGGCTCGAGCCGGGCCCGGAGCTGCTGCAGCCGGTCCTCGACCTCCGCCTCGGTGGTGCCGATCGCGACGTTGTAGTTCGCCGACCGGACGATCGCGTCGTAGTCGGTGCCGAGCTCGGCGCAGTGCCCGGCCAGCACCGACGACTTGTGCCGGAAGCCCTCGAGCGTGCCGTCGAAGTTGGTGTACTGCGCGTAGCGTGCCGCGATCTTCAGCGTGACCTTCTCACCGCCACCGGCGATCCAGAGCGGGATGCCGCCGTCCTGCAGCGGGCGGGGCGCGACGATGGCGCCGTCGACCTGGTAGTGCCTGCCGTCGAGGGTGGCCCGGCCGTCCCGCCACGCCTGCGCGAAGATCTGCACGCCCTCGTCGAGCATCCCGAGCCGCTCACCCGGCCGCGGGAAGCCGTAGCCGTAGGCGCGCCACTCGTGCTCGTACCAGCCGCCGCCGATGCCCATCTCGACCCGGCCCTTCGAGATCACGTCGGTCGTCGCGGCGACCTTCGCCAGGTAGGCGGGGTTGCGGTAGGCCATGCAGGTGCACATCTGGCCGAGCCGGACCCGATCGGTCGTCGCGGCGAACGCCGCCATCAGGCTCCAGGCCTCGTGGCAGGCCTCGTCGGTCGGCTCCGGGACGGTGTGGAAGTGGTCGTAGACCCACACCGACTCCCAGGTGTCGCCGCGGTCGGCGTACTCGGCGAGCCCGCGCATCACGTCCCACTGTGCGGTGGGATCGATGCCGACGAGATCGAGCCGCCAGCCCTGGGGAACGAAGAGTCCGAATCGCATTCCCCGAGCCTAGGGCGACGGGCCGCCGCCGTCCGTCACGCCACGGTGTGGCGGGTCGCCCGGCGCGGAACGTCGCCGGTGGACGGTCCGGGCGGATACCGTCGCGTCCATGAGCACGCGACCGATCGGCTACGCCGAGCAGGAGGACGCGGTGCGGGCCCTGTCCCGGCACTACACGGGCGGACGACTGGACGTCGACGCGTTCGACGACCGGGTCCGGCGGGCCCGCGCGGCGACGACGGTCGCGGACCTCGCACCGCTGTTCGGCGACCTGCCCGAGCCGCACCCGGACGCCCTGCGGGACACCGGCGGCGCGAGCGGTGCGTCCACCGACGGCACCCCGACGGATACCGGCAGCCCGGACCGCGCCGGAGACGGAGACACCGGCACCGGGGGCGCGGAGGCGACCGCCCGCATCCGCCCACCGGATCCGACACTCTCCGCGCCGGCGGAGCCGGACCCGTCCGGTCACCCCGCCGCGGGCCCCTACCCCGACTCCTCCCCGACGACGGGGCAGCCGCACCCGGGCTCGCCGTGGTCGGCGTACGACGACTCCCCGGCCCACGGCGGCGACGCGTACGGCGCACCGGGCGGCCCTGCCGGCCCGGCCGGACCCGGGTACGGAGCTCCGGGGTACGGGCCCCCCGGTCCGGACACCCCGGGGTACGGCGCGGGTTACGGAGCCGGCTTCGAGGGCGGCTGGGGAGCCGCGGGATACCAGCCCGGCTACGGCCCCGGGCCCGGGCAGGCGCCGGGAGCTCCCGGGTGGGCGCCGGGCCCGGGCGGACCGGCATACCCGCCGCACGCGGGCCCGCCCGCCTACGGCCCCTACGGCTACGACCCGGCCGCACCGTTCGGCCGCGAGGCCTGGTCCGGGCGGCCGTACTCGGACAAGCAGAAGATCGTCGCCGGGTTGCTGCAGCTGTTCCTGCCGTTCGGGATCGGCCGCTTCTACTCCGGCCACACCGGGCTCGCGATCGCCCAGCTGCTCGTCATGATCTTCACGTTCGGGCTGGGCGCGATCTGGAGCTTCATCGACGGGATCGTGATCCTCGCGGGCAGCCCCACCGATCCCGACGGCAGGCCGTTGCGGCCGTAGCCGCGGTGCCGGTCGTCAGTCGTCGCCGTCGCGGCGGCGGGCGAAACGCTCCGGCCGGTCGGTCCACGCGGTGCCGGGCGGCCGGGGTTCGAACTCGCCCGCCAGCACCGAGCGGGCGGCAAGCAGCCCGGCGCAGGACACCGCGTTGACGATCTCGCCGGAGAACACCATCCCGACGGCGTCCTCCAGTGCGATCCAGCGCAGCTCGAGATCGGCCTCCTCGTCGTCGCCCAGGTCGGGGCGCGGCTTCTCGACGAGGTCGCGGGCCAGGAAGATCCGCACGGACTCGTCGGAGAACCCGGGCGACGGGACGACGTCGAGCAGCACCGACCAGTCCGACGCCGTCAGCCCGGCCTCCTCGGTCAGCTCCCGGTCGGCGGTGACGGCGGGGTCCTCGCCGGCCACGTCGAGCAGGCCCGCGGGCAGCTCCCACAGCCGTCGTCGCACGGCGTGCCGGTACTGGTGCAGCATCCGCACCCGGCGGTGCTCGTCGACGGCGACGATCGCGACCGCACCGGGGTGCTCCAGGATCTCCCGGGTCGCGACACGGCCACCGGGCATCACGACCCGGTCGGAGCGCAACGCCATGACCCGGCCCGAGTAGATGTCGGTGGCCGAACGGACCGGGAAGTCGTGCTCGCCGGGGCGGGTCACCGGGACACCGCCGCGCGCACGGGTGCGGGAACGCTGAACGAGACGATCACGCCTCGCACAGTAGTGGCCGGGCGGCGCCTCCCGCGCTCCCGACGACGGCGGCCGGCGACGCGCACCGCCCGGCGGTCCCCGGCACGCGCCGGATGGGTAGCGGCTCGCCCGGCCCGGTGCGGCAGCCGCACCCGGCCGTCCGGCGCGAGTCGGCCCGGCACGCGGGTCGTGGCCCGGACCGCCCGACACGGCCGACGGGGACGCGGGCGGCGCCCGGAGACACGAACGGCGGCCGTCCCCGGACCGGGACGGCCGCCGTCGGCGCGGGTGGATCAGCTGCCGGGCGTGCTCTCCGCCGGCACGGAGCCGTTGGTTCCGGTGGAACCGGCCGGCTCGTCGCCCTCGACCAGCTCGGCGTCGTCGTCGCCGTTGGCGCGGCCGGGCAGCCGGACCGGCAGCCGGTCCTCGGCGCGGTACCGCAGCGCAGCCTTCACGAACGCCGCGAACAGCGGGTGCGGCCGCGTGGGACGGCTCTTCAGCTCGGGGTGCGCCTGGGTACCGACGAAGAACGGGTGCTGCGACGCCGGCAGCTCCACGAACTCGACGAGTGTGCCGTCCGGCGACGTGCCGAACACGAGGCCGGCGTCGGCGAGCTGCTGCCGGTAGGCGTTGTTGACCTCGAACCGGTGCCGGTGGCGCTCGGAGATCTCCCGCGCCCCGTAGGCCTTGGCCGCCACGGAGCCGGGCTGCAGCACCGCCGGGTAGGCGCCCAGCCGCATGGTGCCGCCCATGTCCCGCTCCCCCGCGACGACGTCGCGCTGGGTCGCCATCGTCGAGATCACCGGGTGCTCGGTGTCCGGGTCGAACTCCGAGGAGCTCGCCCCGTCGAGCCCGGCGATGCTGCGCGCCGCCTCGATCACCATGCACTGCAGGCCGAGACACAGTCCCAGGGTCGGGATGCCGCGGGTGCGGGCGTGGGTGATCGCCCCGAGCTTGCCCTCGATGCCGCGGATGCCGAAACCGCCGGGCACGAGAACGGCGTCGACGCCGTCGAGCGCCTCGGCCGCGCCGGCCGGCGTCTCGCAGGAGTCCGACGGGACCCAGCGGACGGCGACCTTCGCGTGGTGGGCGAACCCGCCGGCACGCAGCGCCTCGGTGACCGACAGGTACGCGTCGGGCAGGTCCACGTACTTCCCGACGAGCGCGATCGTCGCGGTCTCCTGCGGGTGGTGCACACGCTCCAGCAGGTCGCCCCAGACGGTCCAGTCGACGTCGCGGAACGGCAGGCCGAGCCGGCGCACGACGTAGGCGTCGAGGCCCTCGCCGTGCAGCACCTTCGGGATGTCGTAGATCGACGGGGCGTCGGCGCACGCCGCGACGCCGTCGAGCTCGACGTCGCACATCAGCGAGATCTTGCGCTTCATCGCCCCCGGGATCTCCCGGTCGGCCCGGAGCACGAGCGCGTCCGGCTGGATACCGATGTTGCGCAGCGCGGCGACGGAGTGCTGGGTCGGCTTCGTCTTCAGCTCGCCCGACGGCGCCAGGTACGGCACCAGCGAGACGTGCAGGAAGAAGCAGTTGTCCCGGCCGACCTCGTGCCGCACCTGGCGGGCGGCCTCGACGAACGGCAGCGACTCGATGTCGCCGATGGTGCCGCCGACCTCGGTGATCACGACGTCCGGCGCGATGCCCTCCGCGTCGGGCTCCGCCATCGCGAGGACGCGGTCCTTGATCTCGTTCGTGATGTGCGGGATGACCTGCACGGTGTCGCCCAGGTACTCGCCGCGGCGCTCCTTGGCGATCACCTCGGAGTACACCTGGCCGGTGGTGACGTTGGCCCGGCCCTGCAGGTCGCGATCCAGGAAGCGCTCGTAGTGACCGACGTCGAGGTCGGTCTCCGCACCGTCCTCGGTCACGAAGACCTCGCCGTGCTGGAACGGGTTCATCGTTCCGGGATCGACGTTGAGGTACGGGTCGAGCTTCTGCATGGTGACGCGGAGCCCGCGAGCGGTGAGCAGTTGGCCCAGGCTCGAAGCGGTGAGGCCCTTACCCAGCGAGGATGCGACCCCACCGGTGACGAACAGATGACGGGTGGCGCGAGTCTGCACGGAGCTTCAGCCTACCGATCGCGCTCAGAGGGTCGGAACCGGGCCCGTGGAACCCGCGCCGGAGCCGTACTGACCGGCCCGTCCGGCGTTGCGCTCGGCGAGCGCGAGGACGGTCGCGACCCGGCCTGCCGAGGTGCCGACGCCGTCGACGGTCGACGGTCCGGGTCCCTGGCCGGCGTCCGCGCGGACGGCCCCCACGGCCGACGACGGGCCGGCGTCCCGTCCGGCGAGCACCGCCCCGGCGCCGCGGCGGTCCAGCTCGTCGGCGAGCCCGGCGGCGGTCGCCGCGGACCCCGCGGCGTCGACACCGCCGAACGCGCCGCCGGTGACGACGACGGCGAGCCGCCCGGCGGACAGCTCCCCCTCCGGCGTCTCGGCGAAGCCACCCCCGGCGAGCCCGGCGACGACCGCACCGGCCTGCTGCGGGTCCGGCGCGGCCCCGCCCTGCGGGGCGAGCAGCGCGGAGCCGAGCAGGCCACCGGCGAGCGCTCCGGCGTCCGACGACGCCGGCAGCTGCGCCCCGGCGGGCAGCAGCCGCGCGGACAGGTCCCGCAGCTGGTCGGCGCGGGCCGGGTCGGTGACCGCCGGGGTGAGCACGACCTCGCCCGCGACGCTGCCACCGGCGGTGGTGATCAGCTCGGCGACGGCGCGCGTGTCGGCCGGGTCGGCCCCGAGCGCGACGACGGTGACGGGAACCCCGGCGAGCTTCTCCCTGACCAGCCCGGGCGCGGTGCGCGCGGTGAACTCGTCGCTCGCCCGCTGCTGCGCCGCGAGCGTGTCCCGCTCGGTGCGCAGCTGGTCGATCTCACCGGTGCCGGTGGTCGACGCGACCGTGCTCGCGATCCGCTGCGGCAGCCCGACGGTCGCGACGGCGACCCCGGCGGCCAGTGCCAGCACGAAGACGGCGACCAGGGCGATCCGGTGGTAGCGCCGCGAGATCACGCCGGGAACCAGGACCGCACGGTCTCGACCAGCCCACCGGCCCACTCCAGCACCGCGGGCCCGGCGCCGGAGACGAGCACCGCCACCACGACGGCGACGAGTGCCGCGGCGATCAGCAGGAGCAGCGGCGCGAACGACGTCCGGCTCCGGTACATCTGCGCGATCATCTCGCCGTCGACGACCGACCCGCCTGCCTGCAGCCGGGTCAGGAACGTCGACGCGTTGCTGCCGGACCGGCCGCGGTCGAGGAACTCCGCCATCGACGCCGACAGCCCCACGGTGACGATCATGCTGGCGCCACGGTGGTGCGCCAGCAGCAGCGCGAGGTCCTCCGGGTTGGCCATCGACGGGAAGGTGACCGCACTCGCGCCGAGGTCCTGCACGCGGTGCAGACCGGGGGCGTGCCCGTCCGGGAAGGCCGGCACGACGACGTCGGCCCCGCTGGTCAGCGCCTGGTTCGACACCTCCGACGGGTCGGCGACGATCAGGTCGGGCCGGTACTTCGCGTTGACCAGCGCGTCCGCACCGGCACCGACGCCGACCAGCACCGGCCGGTACTCCTTGATGTAGGCCCGCAGCCGCTTCAGCACCCCCGCGTACTCGAAACCGGCGGCGACGACGAGCACGGGGCGCCCGTCGAGCGCGATGTCGATCTCCGGGACCCCGTGGCCGTCGAGGAGCAGGGACCGCTCACGGCGCATGAACTCGGTGGTGTTCGCGGCGAACGCCTCGAGCTGGTGGGTGAGCCCCTGCTTGGCCTCGTCGAGGGCGTCGGCGACGGTGTCCTCGGTCTGTTCGCGGCCCTCGCCGAGCGGCTGCTCCCCGGAGTACAGGACTCCCTCGTGGAGCCGGACCTTCGCGCCGTCCTTGACCGAACGCATGATCTCGGTGCCGCAGTCGTCGACGAGCGGGACCCCGGCCTCGACCAGCACCTGGGGGCCCAGGTTCGGGAACCGGCCGGAGATCGACGGCGACGCGTTGACGACCGCCGCGACCCGCGCGGCCACCAGTGCGTCGGCGGTGGCGCGGTCGAGGTCGACCTGGTCGAGGACGACGATGTCACCGGGCCGGAGCCGGCGCAGCAGGGCTTCGGTACGACGGTCGGTGCGGGCCGGGCCGGTCAGCCCCGGCAGCTCCGGTCGCGTTCGGTGCAGCAGGCCGGACAGCTTCATGGCGGGCACTGTGACACCCGGGAGGCCCGGGACGGTGCAGGCACGCCGCAGCGTGACCACAGTGTCACCGCCCGAGGCACGACGCCCGACCCGCGACGGGACACCCTGTCGCGACGGCGACGCGAGCCCGTCACCCGGCCTGTGCGACCTTCCGGCGCCGGGTGCCGCTCCCGCCGCGTGTCGCGCCGGCCCGCCGCGACCGGGCCTGGGCCAGGTCCGCCGGCTGCTCGGCGGCGCGGTCGGCCTGCCGGTGCGCGGTGGCCGCGGCGAGCAGCTCCTCGGCGTGCGCGCGCCCGGTGTCGGTGTCGTCCATCCCGGCGAGCATGCGGGCCAGCTCCTGGGTCCGCTCCTCCTCGGACAGCCGCGTCACGCTGGAGCGGGTGACACCCTCCTCACCGGAGGCCTTGTGCACCACGAGGTGCCGGTCGGCGTAGGCCGCGACCTGCGGCAGGTGTGTCACGACGATCACCTGGTGGCGGGCGGCCAGCCGGGCGAGGCGGCGCCCGATCTCGACCGCGGCCCGGCCACCGACGCCGGCGTCGACCTCGTCGAAGACCATCGTCGGAACCGGGTCGGAACCGGCCAGTGCGACCTCGAGGGCGAGCATCACCCGGGAGAGCTCACCGCCGGAGGCGCCCTTGTGCAGCGGCTGCGCGCTCGCCCCGGCGTGCGGGACCAGGCGGATCTCCACCTCGTCGACCCCGCCGCTGCCGGCGTGACACTCGCGTCCGCCGACGACGAGGGACGGCCCCCCGTCACCAGCGGGCCGGGGCGCGACACCGACCTGCAGCTGCGCGTCCTTCATGGCCAGCCCGGCGAGTTCGGCGGTCGTCGCCTCGGCGAGCCGCCCGGCCGCCTCGGTGCGTGCCGCGGTGACCTCGGCGGCGTGGCCGGCCAGGTCGCGGGCCAGCTCGTCGCGGCGGCGGGCCAGGTCGGCGAGCGCCTCGTCGGAGGTGTCCAGCCCGGCGAGCCGGTCGCGCGCCGTCGCGGCCCAGTCCAGGACACCGTCGGTGTCGGCCGCGTACTTGCGGGTGAGCGACTTCAGCTCGGCCTGCCGGGCGAGCACCTGGGACAGCCGCTCCGGGTCGGCGTCGAGCCCGTCGAGGTAGACCGACACCTCGGCGGCCGCATCGGCCAGCACGGCGATCGCCTCGGCCAGGCGCGGCCCCAGCCCGGCCAGCGCGGGATCGTCGCTGCCCTCGGCCAGTCCCTTGGCCTGCCCCGCGAGGCCGACCGCCCCGGGGGTCTCGCCGTCGTCGGAGCCGGACAGCGCCATCCGGGTCCCCTCCGCGGCGGAGCGCAGGTCGTCGGCCTCCACCATCCGGCGGGCCTGGTCGACGAGCGCACGGTCCTCACCGGGCTGCGGGTCGACGGAGTCGATCTCGGCGAGGCCGTGCCGCAGCATGTCGGCCTCCTGGGCGAGCCGGCGCGCGTTGTCGCGGCGCTCGGCCAGCTCGGTGACGATCTCCAGCCACTCGGCGCGCACCGCCCGGTAGGCGGCGAGGGGCGTCGCGACCGGGTCACCGGCGAAGCGGTCGAGCAACGCGCGCTGGTCCGAGCCGCGCAGCAGGCGGAGCTGGTCGTTCTGCCCGTGCACGGCGAGCTGGGCCTCGGCGAGACGGCCGAGCACGCCGTTCGGCACCGACCGGCCACCCAGGTGCGCGCGGGACCCCCCGTCGGCGGAGACGGTGCGGGCGGCGATCAGCGTGCCGTCGTCGTCCGCCTCGGCGCCGACCTCCTCGGCCAGCGCGAGCGCACCGGGGGACGCCGTGAACCGCCCCTCCACGACGGCCCGCCGCGCGCCCGCGGACACCCGCGACGACTCGGCGCGACCGCCACCGAGCAGGTTCAGCCCCGTCACCGCCATGGTCTTACCGGCCCCTGTCTCGCCGGTGAGCACGGTCAGGCCCGGGTCGAGCTCCAGGGTCGCGTCGTCGATCACGCCGAGTCCCTGGATCCGCATCTCGGACAACATGCGGGCGACCATACGTTCGAAGACCGACGGGCACCATGCTCGACGCGCCACGAGACCGAACGGATGTTCGCGCGGTCGGCTCCGTGCGCCGAACGGTCGATCAGGTGTTCGATCCCCGGCCGCGCCAGCCGCGGACGGGGAGATCGAACTTCCGGACCAGGCGGTCGGCGAACGGCTGCGCGGCGAGCCGCACCATCCGGACCGGCTCGGTCGCCCGGCTGAGCTCGACCCGGGAGCCGGGCGGCACCGAGACGGTGCGACGGCCGTCGCAGTCGAGGACCGCCGACGGGCCGTCGGCGGACACCTCGATCGCCACCGCGCTGTCCGGTGCGATGACCATCGGCCGGGCGAACAGGGCGTGCGCGTTGCTGGGGACGACGAGCAGCGCCTGCACCTGCGGCCAGATCAGCGGCCCGCCCGCGGAGAAGGCGTAGGCGGTCGACCCGGTCGGCGTCGAGCAGAGCACCCCGTCGCACCCGAACGACGACACCGGCCGGCCGTCGACCTCCAGGACGACCTCCAGGATCCGCCCGCGGGTGTTCTTCTCGACGACGGCCTCGTTCAACGCCCAGGTGCGGCCCAGGACGGTGCCGTTCGACCGGACGACGGCCTCCAGCGTGGTGCGTTCCTCCACCTCGTAGTCGCCGGCGGCGAGCTTCTCCAGGGCCTCGTCGAGGGTGTCCTCCTCGGCCTCGGCGAGGAATCCGACGTGCCCGAGGTTGACGCCGAGCAGCGGCACCCCGGCCGGGCGGGCGAGATCGGCGGCGCGCAGCAGCGTGCCGTCGCCGCCCAGGACGAGCACCGCCTCGGCACCGCGGGCGCACTCCGGACTGCCCGGGACCTGCACCGGGGTGAAGTCCTCCGGCACGTCGGGATCGGCGCCCAGCTCCGCCCACTCGTCGGCGAGCACCCGGACCCGCAGCCCGAGCCGGGCGAGCTCGTTCATGACGTTCAGCGCGGTCTTGCGGTTCGCCGGACGCCCGGTGTGCAGGACGAGCAGGATCTCCCTCATGCCGGCCCTCCCGCGACGGCACCGGTCAGCAGCGGCTCCAGGTCGGGTGCGGTCGTGGCCCCTCCGGCGCCTGGGCGGTGCAGGTGCAGGAAGTACTCGACGTTGCCGGAGGGCCCCGGCAGCGGGCTGGCCGTCGCGTCGAGCACGACCAGCCCCAGGTCGACGGCCGTGGCCGCGACCTCGCGCAACGTCTCGGTCCGCAGCTCCGGGCTGCGCACGACGCCGCCGGACCCGAGCCGCTGCTTCCCCACCTCGAACTGGGGCTTGACCATCGGCAGCAGATCACCGCCGGGCGCGGTGCAGGCGGTCAGTGCGGGCAGGACGGTGCGCAGCGAGATGAAGGAGAGGTCGGCGACGGTCAGGTCCACCGGACCCCCGATCGCGTCCGGCTCGAGCGCGCGGACGTTGGTGCGGTCGTGCACGTGGACGCGCTCGTCGGACTGCAGCCGCCACACCAGCTGGCCGTATCCGACGTCGGCGGCGACCACCTCGCGCGCACCGCGGGTGAGCAGCACGTCGGTGAACCCCCCGGTGGAGGCGCCGGCGTCGAGGCAGCGGAGACCGGCGGGGTCGACGCCGGTGAACGCGTCGAGGGCGCCGAGCAGCTTCTTCGCGCCGCGTGAGGCCCACTCGGGTTCGCCGTCGTCGTCCGGGCGGACGACGACGGGCGCGTCCCGGTCGACGACGGTGGCGGCCTTCCCGGCGGGCATGCCGTTGACCGAGACGCGGCCGGCGGCGATCAGCTCCGCGGCCTGGCCGCGGGAGCGGGCGAGCCGGCGCCGGACCAGCTCGGCGTCCAGGCGGGATCGGGTGGGCGCCACCCTCAGCCCCGCTCCGACCCGGCGGTGAGCGCCCGGCCGAGCGCCGAGTGCACCCGCTCGAACGCCTCCGGGTGCTCGGACACCGGGCGCTCGGCGAGGGAGTCGAGGCCGGCGACGGCCTCGTCGACGTCGGCGCGCAGGTCGGCGACCGGACGCTGCTCCGGCGGACGCGGGTCACCCGGGCGCGGGCCGGGTGTGGGGACGCTCATCGATGATCTCCGGGGACGGGGGACTCGTCGTCACGGTAGCCGACCCCACCGACGGCCGGACGCGACGGCCGACCCGACGGACAGGTCGCGGTCACCGGTGCGCCGGACGGCCTCGGGCGCACCGGCATCCGGTCGCCGCGGCGGCACCGCCCGTGGATCACCGGGCCGCGTCGGCCCGCCCATCGAGCCGCCCGTCGAGGGGTCGCCGGGGCGGTCGTCAGACCACCACTCGTGGCCGGTCCTCGGGCCGACCGTCGATCCGCTCGTCAGTCCGCTCGTCGGTCCGCTCGCCGGTCTGCGAGGCCCAGTTCGTGCAGCACGCCCGCGGCCACGTCTCCGGAGGCGGTGACCCGGTGCGTGCCGTGCTCCCATGCGGCGGCGCAGAGCACCCGGAGCGCGTCCACGACGGGCTCGTCGCCGTGGCCGTCACCGGACAGCACGAGGGCATCGCCGTCGATCTCGGCCCGCCAGCCGTCCCGGGCGCCGGGCACGAGCTCGTCCGGGTGCCGGGTGAGCGCAGCCAGATCGGCCCCGATGTAGGTCGGACGCAGTGCGGGAGGCGCGGCGAGCAGGTCGGCGGCACCGCTGACGCCGGTGAGGACCATCAGCGACGGCGCACCGAGGGCGTTCGCGCCCTCGATGTCGGTGTCGAGCCGGTCGCCGAGCACCAGCGGCCGGTCGGCGTCGCCCTGCCCCTCGCAGAGCAGGCGCGCGCCCGGCTTGCCGGCGACGGCCGGTTCCACACCGGAGGCGTTCCGCACGACCTGCACCATCGAGCCGTTCCCCGGCAGGGGGCCGCGCTCGGTCGGGAGCGTGAGGTCGACGTTCGTCGCGACCCAGAGCGCTCCCGCCCGGATCGCGAGGACGGCCTCGGTCAGCTGCCGCCATCCGGTGTCCGGCGAGTGCCCCTGGACGACGGCGTCGGCCCCCTCCCCCGTGCCGGTCGGCACGAGGCCCCGTTCCCGGACCTCGTCGGCCAGCGCCGGGGTACCGAGGACGAGCACCGTCGCCCCGGACGGCAGGCGTTCGGCCAGCATCGCGGCACCGGCCTGGGCGCTGGTGCGGACGTCCGCCACGCGCGCCGGGAACCCCAGGTCCGCGAGGTGCCCGGCGACGGTCGACGGGCTGCGCGAGGCGTTGTTGGTGACGTACACCGTCGGGACGCCGCGGAGCTCGGCGCTCCGCACGGCCTCCACCGCACCGGGGACCACGTCGGGTCCCCGGTACAGGGTGCCGTCCAGGTCGGCGAGGAGGACGTCGTGCCGGGACAGCAGGTCGTCGGTCACGGCCGGTCCGCCTCGGTGCCGTCCGACGGGCGGTCGTGCTCGTCGGCATCGGAGGTGCCGTCGACCGCGTGGTCGTCGCCTCCCTCGGGGTTGTCGCCGATCCCGGGGCCGTCGCCGATCCCGGGGGCGTCGCCGGCCTCCGGGGAGTCCTCGGCCTCCGCCGCGACGCCGACCTCCGCCGTGTCATCGGCCTCTGCGGTGTCACCGACGTCCGCGGTGTCACCGACCTCCGCAGTGTCACCGACCTGTGCCGCCGGCTCCGAGACGGCCTCGGGCGCCGGGACCGTCGCGTCCTCGACACCGGCATCCTCGGCACCGGGCTCCTCGACGACCTCGTCGACGGGGACGTCCTCCCAGCCGATGGTCATCCCGTCGTCGTCGACGCCGGGGAGCTCGTCCCCGGTGAGCTCGGCGATCCGGGCGGCCGCGTCGGTCTGCCCGTCGATGTCGGCGTCGTGCGCGTGCACGAACCACTGCACGGACTCCGACTCCCGGCCGGCGGCCAGGAGGTTGTCGGCGTAGGCGTAGAACAACCGCGCGCTCCACGGGTCACGCCTCGCGGCGTCGAGCTCCGGCACCTGCAGTCCGACGACGGCAGCGTCCACCTCACCGAGATCGCGCCGCGCTCCGGCGGCGACGATGAGCAGCTCGATCCGCTCCTCGGCCCCGAGATCGCGCGCCTCCGGGCTCCGGGCGAGGTCGATCGCCCGCTCGGGACGGCCGAGTGCCCGCTCGATGTCGGCCATGACGTGGACGTGCCCGGGGCCACCACCCATCCGGCGGGCGGCCCGGAACTCTCCGAGCGCCTCGTTCCACTCACCGGCGTGGTAGGCGACGATCCCGGCGGCCTCCCGGACGACCGCGATACGGGACGCCCGGCGCCGCGCGTACCGCGCGTGCTCGAGCGCCCGCTCCGGGTCCTCGTCGACGAGGACGCCCGCGGCCACCAGGTGCCGCGCCACCGACTCCGCGGTCTCCTTCTGGAGCCCGCGCAGGTCCCGGCGCACGCTGCCGTCGAGGTCCGACGGCGTGATCGACGCGGGGAGGTCGGGCTCGGCCACGAAGGTCCGCTCGGCCGACTCGGGGATCACCCGGCGGCGCTCCTGCCTGCCGTCACGGCCGGCACCCGGCCGGTCGCGGCGATCGCCCGAGCGGTCGTCGCGGCGGCCACGCGGACGGTCGTCCC
This sequence comes from Pseudonocardia sp. EC080619-01, assembly GCF_001420995.1. Lineage (NCBI taxonomy): Bacteria > Bacillati > Actinomycetota > Actinomycetes > Pseudonocardiales > Pseudonocardiaceae > Pseudonocardia > Pseudonocardia sp. EC080619-01. The sequence continues at coordinate 223,505 of NZ_CP012184.1, forward strand.
CGCGCCGGTCGTCCCCGCGCCGGTCGTCCCCGCGCCGGTCGTCCCCGCGCCGCTCGTCACGCGGCCCGCGCGCCGGGCGCTCGGCCCGGTCACGCGCCGGCGGGACGTCGTCGGCGACGTGGTCGTCACGGGTACCGGGCTCCGGACCGCGGGACACGTCGGCACCGTCGTCCGCCCGGACGTCGGTCATCTCGGAGGCAGGCTCCGCGGCCCCGTCGTCCGGTACCCCCGCGACCGCCCGGTAGTCCTCGACGGGCGTGGCGACGGCCTCCTGCTCGACGGCCGGAACGATCGCCGGAGCGGAGTCCGGGACGTCCTCGACGGCAGGAGCCCTCTCCTCGGGCGCAGCCCCGGCGTGGCCACCGAGGTCGCCCTCGGACGGCCGGTCGGCACTGCCGGGCCGAGACGCGGATGCGCGGTCCTCGACGGGACGGTCGTCCCTGTCGGCGGGCCGTGCATCGCGCAGGTCGCGGTCTCCACCGTCGCGGAACGGACGGGCGCCACGGGCGTCGTCGCGATCGCGGGACGGGCGACCACCTCGCTGGTCCCGGTCGTCGCGGCCACGGAACGGACGACCACCACGATCGTCACGTTGGTCGTCGCGGTCACGGGACGGACGGCGGTCCCGGTCGTCCCGGTCGTCCCGGTCGTCCCGGGCGCCGGTCGGCCTGCCGCCACGATCGTCCCGATCGCGGAACGGACGGCCGCCACGGTCGTCGCCGCGGAAGGACCGACCGCCCCGATCGTCGCGGTCACGGGACGGACGGCCGGCACCCCGGTCGTCGCGGTACCCGGACGGACGCCCACCGCGGTCGTCCCGGTCGTCACGGTCCCGGAACGAGCGGCCACCGCGGTCGTCCCGGTCGCCGTACGAGCGCCGACCGCGGTCGTCACGGTCGTCACGGCCGCGGACCGGCCGACCACCGCGGTCCTCGCGGTCACGACCGGGACGCGCGCCACGGTCGTCACGATCACGAGTGGGACGCCCGCCCCGGTCATCACGATCACGGAACGGACGGCCACCGCGGTCGTCCCGGCCTCCCTCGGAGCGGCCCGAGCGGTCGCGGTCGTCACGGGGCCGGTACGACTGCCCGCCACGGTCGTCGTCACGGCCGGTGCCGCGACGGTCGTCGCCGAACGACCGTCCACCGCTGCGGGGGGCACCGCGCCGGTCGTCCCGGTCGCCGCTGTTCCAGCCACCACGATCGTCCCGACGGCCACCTGCGTCGCGACCGGGACGGCCGCCCCGGTCGTCGTCACGGAAGCTTCGACGGCGAGTGTCGTCACCGCCGGAGGGACGCCTGTCGCCGCCGCGGAACGAGTCGCCCCGTCCCCGATCGTCGTACGAACGACCGCCGCGGTCGTCGCGATCGCGATCGGGCCGACGCCCCGCACCGTCACGCTCGCGCGCAGAACGGTCGTCGCGTCCACGGTAGGAGCTACCGCCCCGGTCGCCGGAGAATCGGCCGCCAGAGCCACTCCGGCGGTCACCGGACGGGCGGTCGTCCCGTCCCCGCCGGTCGCCGTCCGAACGGTCGTCGCGCGGTCGTCGGTCGTCGCGCTCGCCACGGCCGGCACCCCGGTCGGGCCTCCCCGACCACGAGCGCCCGCCGTCAGGACGATCGCCGCCCCGGCCACGCGCACCGTCACGGTCGTATCGCGGCCGGTCCCCGCCGCGGTCGTCGCGGCGCGGACGGTCGTCGCCGTCCCGTCGCCGACCGCGGTCCCCGCCGGCGTCGCCGCCCCGTCGCCGGTCGTCGGGACGCGACCACCCGGAGCCGGTACCCGTTCCACGACCGGCCGAGCGCTCGCCCCGCCGACCTTCGTTGCCTCCCCCGCCGTTGCCGGGACGATCCCCGTCCGTCACGTGGTCAGGGTACAAACGAACACCGTCGCTTCCGCGGTCGCCGACCGCACCGGGCGAACCGCTCCACGAACGAGTCGGGAGCGGACGCGCACAAGAAAAAAGGGGAGCCCGCTCGGTGACAGCACCGTTGCGGACTCCCCTTTCAGAGGTTGAATGTCGGCGGCGACCTACTCTCCCACACCCTGTCGAGTGCAGTACCATCGGCGCAGGAAGGCTTAGCTACCGGGTTCGGAATGGGACCGGGCGTTCCCCTACCGCCATAACCACCGACAACACTATCCAATTACATCCCCACACCCCCTCACACCCCACACCACGGTGGGACACAAGAAGACCCAGGAAACAGAGACCACACAACCAACGGGTTGTGGACTCAGGGTCACACAGTGGATGCGAACAACATGTTGTGGCAAGCCCTCGGCCTATTAGTACCGGTCAACTCCACCCCTCACAAGGCTTCCATCTCCGGCCTATCAACCCAGTCATCTACTGGGAGCCTTACCCACTCAAGGTGGTGGGAGACCTCATCTTGGAACAGGCTTCCCGCTTAGATGCCTTCAGCGGTTATCCCTCCCGAACATAGCCAACCAGCCGTGCCCCTGGCGGGACAACTGGCACACCAGAGGTTCGTCCGTCCCGGTCCTCTCGTACTAGGGACAGCCTTCCTCAAGTCTCCAACGCGCGCGGCGGATAGGGACCGAACTGTCTCACGACGTTCTAAACCCAGCTCGCGTACCGCTTTAATGGGCGAACAGCCCAACCCTTGGGACCTACTCCAGCCCCAGGATGCGACGAGCCGACATCGAGGTGCCAAACCATGCCGTCGATATGGACTCTTGGGCAAGATCAGCCTGTTATCCCCGGGGTACCTTTTATCCGTTGAGCGACACCCCTTCCACCAGGAGGTGCCGGATCACTAGTCCCGACTTTCGTCCCTGCTCGACCCGTCAGTCTCACAGTCAAGCTCCCTTGTGCACTTACACTCAACACCTGATTGCCAACCAGGCTGAGGGAACCTTTGGGCGCCTCCGTTACTCTTTAGGAGGCAACCGCCCCAGTTAAACTACCCACCAGGCACTGTCCCTGAACCAGATCATGGCCCGAGGTTCAGACACCCAATTCGACCAGAGTGGTATTTCAACAACGACTCCACCGCCACTAGCGTGACGACTTCACAGTCTCCCACCTATCCTACACAAGCCGAACCGAGCATCAATACCAAGCTATAGTAAAGATCCCGGGGTCTTTCCGTCCTGCCGCGCGTAACGAGCATCTTTACTCGTAATGCAATTTCGCCGAGTCTGTGGTCGAGACAGCGCCCAAGTCGTTACGCCATTCGTGCAGGTCGGAACTTACCCGACAAGGAATTTCGCTACCTTAGGATGGTTATAGTTACCACCGCCGTTTACTGGCGCTTAAATTCTCCGCTTCGCCCCCAAAGGAGCTAACAGGTCCTCTTAACGTTCCAGCACCGGGCAGGCGTCAGTCCGTATACATCGTCTTGCGACTTCGCACGGACCTGTGTTTTTAGTAAACAGTCGCTTGGGCCTGGTCTCTGCGACCACCCACCCCTAGCCCGCAAAGGGGCTTCAAGGCAGATGGCCCTCCTTCTCCCGAAGTTACGGAGGTATTTTGCCGAATTCCTTAACCACAGTTCGCTCGATCGCCTCGGTATTCTCTACCTGACCACCTGTGTCGGTTTGGGGTACGGGCCGCAACAGCACTCGCTAGAGGCTTTTCTCGACAGCATGGGATCACCCTCTTCGCCTCAATCGGCTACGCATCACCTCTCACCCTCAATGAGCCCCGGATTTACCTAGGACTCGGGCTACAGGCTTACACCACGACAACCACCGCGTGGCGGAGCTACCCTCCTGCGTCACCCCATCACTTGCCTACTACCGGATCGGATCCCACGCTCCCCCACAAACAACACTCCCGAAGGAGCGAAGGTGGGTTCGGATGGTTAGCATCACCGGCCCCGGCATGGACGCACTATCACGAGCACGGGAATATCAACCCGTTGTCCATCGACTACGCCTGACGGCCTCGCCTTAGGTCCCGGCTCACCCTGGGCGGAACAACCTGGCCCAGGAACCCTTGGTCATCCGGCGGCAGAGATTCTCACT